>NVXP01000096.1 GCA_002733985.1 Fluviicola sp.
GCTTAAATTTAAAGACAGTAAAAAATATAAAGACCGCCATGCCGCAGCTGTGAAATCCACAGGTGAAACAGATGCAATGTGCGAACCTGGCGACGCAGATGCATTGGCAGCGCAGATGCTGGCTGTGCTTGATGACAAAAACAAAGTAGTTGGCCATGTATTAGCTGGAGGTGACTTTGGTAATGGAATATTAAAAGTTTATGCTGCACCGATTAGTCTTACTAAGAAGATCTTAGGAAAATGAGGGCTATAACACAACCTAAGCCCAATGCGGATTGATTTCTATCGAAAGACCACTATTGGTTTAGCAAATCTATTCCTATCTTCGAGAAAACAATTTTGGTACAGAGCCGCACTGCGCTTAGCTTAAACCGTTACCAACAATTAAAATGCTAGATGGAAAAACATGTGGCTTACCAGTCTAGGTTGAATCATCCTGAAGATTTCAAGGTGAAATATCGATTTTATTCTGAAAAGGAAGGAGGAAGAAAACATCTCCCATTTCAAGGCTTACGATCTGATTTCTGGTATGAGCATGAAAATCATACGCTACAAGGAATCTTTATGATATGGCCTGAATTTGAAAACGAAAATGGCGAATTGATTGAAACAGGAAGTGTTTTAGAGGAAGGTGTAGCGAGAATGTGGATTATCAATGATTCATTGAGACCTTATCACAAAGAAAAAATAAAAATTGGAATTAAAGGATACTTTATTGAAGGTCAGAGAACAGGTGAATGTGAAGTGATTTCTATAATTGGACTAATGGAAAACCCGATAATAAATGAGTAATCTATCTTCTGAACATTTGAATCTTCTTCCTAATCCTATTGATCTGCAACGGATTTGTAAATCTATATCGGCAATAGAGGCAATTATTTGTCCAGAGTGGCAGTACCGTTATTACTCATATCAAAAAGACTGGAGTGAAAGCGAAGAAGTTTGTGAGATGAGAAATGGACAGGGAGACCAAATGTTAATTCTGTTCAGCCCCCAAGGTGTTTGCATAAATGGATTTGCGAAAGAAAGTAAAATGAACAGTCGGAAAAATGTCCGAATCGAAGAAAAGAAATCATTTATTAAGAAGATTTTTGGTTCAAAAAAAGAATCGGAAAATGAAGTCAATCAAGATATGTCTAACGGAGTGCTTGACAACGTACCGGAAGCATTTAACGGCTTCGTTTTTGACGAACCTATTAAAAGTATTGGGACGACTTTTTGTATATGGATGACTCCAACTGACGCGAATTGGCAAGCTGGAAAAGTTCAATTACCGAAAGACGATTTTCAGGATGGTTCTAAAGATTTACTAAAGTTGTTAGACGGAAATCCATTAACATATAAAAAATGGGCTCAAGAATATTATGAATGTGTCGAACTCAATTTGGACTTATTAGAAAGAGTGTATGCTGGACAATCAATTTCGAAAGAACTCGCACTACAAATAAATCCCAATTTGGAAAATTTTGACAAACTAAGAGATGATTTAAACGAAATTCCTTTCGAACATCAACTATAAAATATTGGTAGCACAAGCTACAATCCATGCAGGTTTGCGCTTCGAAAAATCGCTTTTGGATTAATAAATCTATTCTTACCTTCGGGAAACCAACTTTGGTAAAGAGCTGCACGTTTCGTAGCTTCAAACGTTATGGTTAATTAAAAGTAGGTCATTCAAAATTAATTGCTTATTATTAATATTATTATAGAACAATTAAAATCAATGGATAATCTTTCTGAAATACTGGCAAATCCCGCTGTAATTTGGTTCTTAGTCGGACTTGGTTTTCTGATTTTGGAATTCGTTGTACCAGGTCTAATTATTTTATTTTTTGGAGTTGGTTGTTGGTTTGTTTCATTATGGATTTTAATTGCTCCTGACTTTTCATTCAGTTATCAATTATTGATCTTTCTAATTACTTCCATCTTGTCGCTAGTCCTTTTTAGAAAATCCCTTAAGAAATGGTTATATGACGAGCAAAATGATGCCGATGAAGATTTTGAAGGATATATCGGGAAACATTGCATTGCTGACTCTGACTTTTTAAGTGGTATTGGAGGTAAAGTTTCTTTCAATGGATCTTTATGGAATGCGCATTCTGACAAGGAAGTAAAGAAGGGAGATACACTTATTGTTAAAGCAGTTGAGGGTATATCTCTCATCGTAGAACCAATTTAAACAAGCAATTATGGAAATTTCAAGTATTATATTATTAGGCCTGTCCTTATTCGTTCTCTTCTTTTTCATATCAATGATCAAGATTGTTCCTCAGAGGAAGGCATACATAGTAGAGCGATTAGGAAAATACAAGGGAACCTTGCTCGCAGGATTTCATTTGATAATTCCTTTCGTTGATCGTATAGCCTACAGACATACATTGAAGGAGCAGGCTATAGATGTAGAGTCTCAACAATGTATTACACAAGATAATATAGCAGTTGAGGTAGACGGAATACTATATCTACAAGTATTGGATGCAAAAAGAGCTTCATACGGAATTGATAATTACAATTTTGCATCAACACAGATTGCACAGACAACTATGCGTAGCGTAATCGGTAAAATGCAATTGGATAAGACTTTTGAAGAAAGGGACACAATTAACATAGCAATTGTTGAAGCTGTTGATAAGGCTAGTGACCCTTGGGGTGTAAAGGTGACACGCTATGAAGTGAAAAATATTATTCCACCCCAGAGCATTAAGGATGCGATGGAAAAACAAATGCGTGCTGAGCGCGAGAAAAGAGCAACAATTGCCGAATCAGAGGGTGATATGCAGGCCAGAATAAACATAGCTGAGGGAGTGAAACAAGAAATGATCGCTACTTCTGAAGGTGAGAAGATGAAACGAATCAACGAAGCAGAAGGTAAAGGACAGGAGATTGAAAGAGTGGCAAAAGCAACCGCACAAGGAATTAAGGAAATCGCCATAGCAATTAATGCAGAAGGTGGAAAGGATGCTGTGAATTTGCGTGTCGCAGAACAATACATCAAAGAATTTGGAAACCTTGCCCAAAAGACCAATACAATGATCATCCCATCAAACATGGCCGATATATCTAGCCTAATAGCAACGAGTATGGCGGTTATTAAGGAGCTAGGGGATGACAATGTGAAAAAAGCATAGGTGTTTCGAGAATGGAGGTACGCATAAATCGATAATCTATGGGAATGATAACAAGGTTATTTCAAAAGAATAATAACCATAACATTAGCTAAAAAAAAATAGGGGGTCGTCTATAAATTGCTAGTTTGGTACTTCGAATATTTAACGCCAAATTTTTGATTTGGTTTTTAACCATTATAATCTAAAACAAAACACAAAATTTGGCTATGAGAAACTGGAAACCGAGTACTTTTCCTCTCCCCTACATTTCTTAGCCAGAGCGTTATTCGAATGAAAAACACAATATGAAGATACTCGCTCTCCTTTTTATAAGTATATCACTTTCCTTAACCGCCCAAGAGAATAAAAACATTGAATTTGATTCCAAAATCTTATCGGAAACACGGTCGATAAGCATTCATATTCCTGAGTCATATGCAACTTCTGAAAAATCCTATCCTGTAATTTATTCTCTGGATGGCGAATACACAAGATTTGCATTAAATGGTACTATAGACTACTACAGTTTTTGGGACAAAATACCTGAATGTATCGTTGTAAGCATTAACCAAAATTATTTAGACACAGTAAAAAATATCTATAAGCGTTGGATAGATTGCTCTTATAGTTGGGATTCAGGTTTTCCTAAGAACAAGGGGGTAATTTTCAAGGATTTTATTTCAGATGAGTTGATTCCATTTATTGACAGTTCATATCGAACGACTAATTTCAGAACAATAGTTGGTCACTCCTTAACGGCTAATTATATTAATTATTTTCTTCTAGATGACAAACCTGTTTTTACGGGTTACGTAGCTATAAGCCCATATTATGCATCTAATGGTTTAGACTCGCTCAAAACCATTATCGAAAACCTAAAAACACCAATCTTCTATTATGTCGCGAGTGGTGAAAATGATCTTTCCGGTCATATTAAGTCTGTCAAAGAATTTGACAAACAATTCGCAAAAATTGAAAATGAGAATTTTGTCTATGAAATGTTTGAAATGGGAAATAATGAAGCAACTCATTCTACGATTTTCCCAATTGCACTACCGAAAGCTATTGAGCATCTTTTTTCTTTATATGGTAGTATTAATAAAACTGAATTCAAAAGACTGTTAAAGTTTGAAGATAAAATCGAATATCTCAAACATCGATACAGAAGAATTGAAGATATCTATGGGAATAAAATTGAGATCAGAGAAGACGACCTCAATTCTGTTTCATACGCCATTACCAAAAAGAAACAATGGGATCAGTTGAAACAAATTGCCAAACTCACAATTGAAATTTATCCCGATAGTTGGCTAGGCTACTGGACACTTGGTGAATACGAAGAAAAAATGGGGCATTTTGATTTAGCTCTCAAGCAATTTGAACTTGGATTCAGTAAGTTAGGGAATGACACTTTTAATATATCCGATTTTCAAGAAGATATCGATCGAGTAAAAAGTAAGATGAAATGATGCGTATAACACACGCTTAAAAAAATAAGGCAACGTAGATATTCGAGAAAAAGCTCTACTTTCCCTAGCATCAACCATTAAAAACCACAATGAAAAAAATCATTTCTTTAATCGTCATATTCCTGAGCCTTAGTGCGTATTCACAAGATACGCTTAACAAGAACCATATAATTGAACTAGGTAAGCACTATAGTCGATTTATGTTTGCCAATGATGCTTCAAAGGAGCTAATCAAAAAACTCGGTAAGGAATACAATGATTACCTGTCGACCTCTTTACTTTTTGTAAAAGAAGTTACCAAGTCTAAAAATAAAATCCTCTCTGATAAGTTCTTAAAACTACCTGATACTAACACATTAAGAGTTATATTCATCATTGATGCTCTGCATCAAAATCCTCATTTGGAAAACCCTCTTGACCCATCTCAAATCGTAGATAGTCTTGTTGATAAGAAGATTCCCTATCACTTATTAATAGACCAATATTATCAAACAATTTTCACATCTGTTGGAAATAAAAATAAGCCATTTGATATGTCAAAGGTGAACTTTAAAATGGATGAATATGGACTAAATAACGATCGTCAAAAAACGATGTTCTATCTGCGCTGTATGGATGCATGTGGATCTCAAATTTATGGTTTCATGAACATAGTGAATCCACCGAACACGGAAAAGGCTTTGGACTATATCGAAAAATTTCCTCAATTTGACGGTTTGAAATATTACCAATACACTGACCTTCACTTTGGTGATTTTCAATTGGAAATTTTTAATGATAAAGGCCTACAAAGCTATAAGTCTCATTTCATTAATGAGCTTTTCAAAACATTGCTTAATCATGCCGTATGTCTAAATAAGGAGGGTGATAAACAAGATGTTCAAGATTTTTTTATTAGTTCACCACTGAAAGATGAAACACTATGGAAATACACCGAACTTCAGGAAGTCTTGAAATCGATATTTAAAGAAGAATAATACGTTTGCTAACACACGTTAAAAAAATTAGGGCAACGTGGATGCTCGAGAAAAGAACCTCAGTAGCCTATCCACACCGTGCGCAGCTGCAAGCGGCATGCATAACTACTAATATCAATCAACAACATGATCCTAGAACATCGAAAAGAAGCATACTTTTTAGGCTTATCAAGAATGCTAGAAAGAGCATCCTATTATGGAACAAGATCTCTTTTACTCGTACTTATGATTGATAAACTGATGCTCGATGAAATACGGGCTTTTTATCTATATGGTCTTTTTGCAACGCTAATTTATTTAGCTCAATCCATTGGTGGTATTATTGGCGACAAACTCATCGGTAACAAAAATGCAATACTAATAGGTGGTCTAATACAATCTGCGGGGATGTTCATTTTAGCAATGTTAACCGAATCAACTCTGTACGTAGGTTGCATTCTAATTATTTCTGGTGGAGCCCTCTATTCGCCTAACATAATAGCCCAATTTGGTAAATTATATCTAACAAACAAAAAAATGATTGGGGCTGGATTTAATTTGTTCTACCTATCCGTAAGTCTTGGCGCATTTTTAGGTATTTGGATTATCGGTTCATTTAATAGCCCATTTGCTTTTAAATTGGGTTTTCTAATAGCTGGGGCTTTATGTTTCACTTCGGTAATCTTCGCATTCTTTGTTCACCAACCTTCTACTACAGTTGATAAAACTCCACTGAAAAGCACATCTAAAAAAGTAGCAATTGTTCTTTTTTCATGTATCGCTGGAATTATTTTCTGGTCCATGTATCAATTAGGAAGTTACGGTTCGATCTCAGCATTAATAAAATTAAAAGAACTAGAAAGCAATAGTTTAACAATAAGTGATATCATAAATTTCAATCAGTTCGCTACTATGTTTTTTTGTATTGCTGCATTCTTCCTCTGGAGTTATTTTTGCTTTTCTGAACTAATGAAACTTTTAATTGGATTTATCACAGGAGCCATTGGCTTTGGAATTATTATTTTTATTCCAGAAATATTCACTCAAAACTATATCCCAATCCTTCTGTTATCTTCAATTTTGATAAGTGCTGCGGAGGTATTAGTTGTACCTGCGATTCTCTCGCTGTACGCTTTAAATATCAACGAAAAATATTTAGCAACTTTTTATAGCCTAACTGTATTATTCACTTGGATAGGAATTTCCATCGTGAACTGGATTATCTCAATAGTCAGTTTTTTGGATGACACCACATTTGCATTAATAACTTCTGCTGTAATTTTAATTCTGTTTGGACTTACAATAATTCTATTTAGCTATTTAATCAGTTTGTCAAACACAAGAACAAAACAAAAAGTAGTTGATGCTCTTGATTAACAATTCAAGACCAGATTAATTAAACACATGCAGGACACAATCTACGCCCCATGCGGGTTTATGCTTCGTAATTCAAATCTTAACTGAAAAACTATTTCTAACTTTAAGAACAAATCTCAGTAGAAATTCGCACATTGTACAGCTGTAACCGTTATTCACAATTCATCCATCGCAAGGAATAAAGTGACTTCCAAAACAAACATAAAGTTGTTTTCGAGAGAAAATTATTGAATTGAAAAAAGATGTTGCTTGAATATCTACACTAGCCAAACAAGTAATTATGCAAACCTTACTGATTTATTTAAGAAAATAAAAAACATAACACTATGAACAATTCCAAATTCTTCTCCTATGCTGTGATTGTCGCAGGAATCATCATGATAGCTTATCCTTTTCTGAAGAACGATGAAGTATGGAGTACAAGGGACAATATACATCTAGCTCTCGGTGCCATCGTTATTTGTACTTCGACGTATAAATTGATAAAATTAAATAAATCGTAACACAATTAATCGTATAATACAGCATATGCTTTTGGTTTGGCAGTTTAGACCTATTCGTGACACTTATCCGACATACATTCGACAGTAATTGCTTAATAGACGAATAATCGATTTTTCTGATCGATGTTTGCTATATGAATAACACGAAAAAGAACATTGCTTTAAAGCATCTCTTAATTGAAGGCAAGAAACAAATTGGTCTCAAGTTTTATCCAGACAAAGTAATTCATGATTTATTAAAAGAAGTACCCAATACAAAATGGAGTCGGGAGTTTGGAATGGTATATATTGCCAACACTTCCGAAAACTTTGATTTAATTTTCACTCTTTTTAAAGGTGTTGCATGGGTTAACCTTTCGTCTTTCTCAACAAAAAGAAATCTAACGAATGAGAATCAAATGTTGACAGTTGATTCTTATCGAAATAGAAAATTGGCCGATGGCCTTAAATCTTGTCCTGAGCTGTTTCTTCAAAAACTAGAATTAAAACGGTACTCATTGAATACTGCCCGTGTATACATTTCAATGTTTGAACGCTTTATTAATGCACATAGCGAATCCGATTTACTTTCTATAGATGAAGAGCAAATCCGAATCTATTTGCAAGGACTGGTTCAAGATAAGCGATCTGATTCCTACATTAACCAGATGATAAATAGTATCAAATTTCACTATGAAGTTGTAATGGAAATGCCAAACCGTTTCTATTCTATTGAGAGGCCACGTAAAAAGGAAAGCTTGCCAAAGGTATTAAGCATCAAAGAAGTAGGTTTGTTACTCAATAACACAAACAATATAAAGCATAAATGTATAATCGAGCTACTCTATTCTGCTGGACTAAGGAGAGGTGAATTGCTTAACTTGAAGATCGAAAACATTGATAGTCAGAGAATGGTAATTAACATATTAAACGGTAAAGGAGGCAAAGATCGCGTCACGATTTTAAGTCCTTCAGTATTGACTGACTTAAGAGTTTATTTCAAGGAGTGGGTTCCAATAGAATATTTATTTGAAAGTCCTACTGGTGGGAAATACAGTGCACAAAGTATATTACATCTAATAAAGAGAGCGGCAATAGGAGCTAATATTAAAAAGAATGTGACACCCCATATGTTACGTCATAGTTTCGCCACTCACCTTCTGGAGAATGGAACTGATTTGCGATATATACAAGTATTGCTTGGTCATAGTAGTTCAAAAACTACAGAAATTTATACCCGAGTTGCACTAAATAATATTCGAGGAATACAAAGTCCTATTGAATTATTAAATTTAGTATAATATACAGTGTGGATAAACAACATATGTTGTTTATCCACTTGTTAGGCACAATTAAAAAAAATGAAGTACACCCAATTAATTTTAGTTTTTTCAATCCTATGTTTAGGGTGTAGTGTTACAAAAAATCTTCGTGAAGACAAAGCTCAATCGGATTTCGACACTGAATTTATAGATTACCTTTTTAAAGATTATAGCGGAGAGAAACCAGGGGCAAGTATTATTGTGATAAAAAATGGAGAAATTGAACTTGCAAAAAGTTATGGATATTCAGATTTAGAAAATAATATACTGGCAACACCACAAACGAATTATCGAATTGCTTCAGTAACCAAACAATTTACGGCTATGGCAATAATGATATTGGTGAATCAAGGAAAACTTACTTACGAAACAAATTTGACAGAGATATTCCCTGAATTTCCTGCGTATGGTAAAGACATCACAGTTGAACAGCTTTTAACACATAGGTCGGGTCTAGTAAAATACAATCGTTTTCTTAAAGAAGGACAAACAAATCAGATGCTTGATAAAGATGTTTTTGAAGGCCTGTTAACCACCGACAGCACCTATTTTAAGCCAAACACAAAATATGCTTATTGTAATACAAGCTATGCCGTGATGGCTCAAATAATAGAAAAATTATCAGGCTTATCGTTTTCCGATTTTATGGAAAAGGAAATATTTCAACCTTTAGAAATGACCAATTCCACCGTTCTTGAAATAGAAAAAGAGATTAAAAACAGAGCTTATGGTTACGTTGTCAAGGATACATCAATAACCCTTAAAGATCAAAGCTTGTTTAGTGCCATACAAGGTGATGGAGGGATTTATTCATCTGTTTTGGATTATTACAAATGGGACCAAGCGCTATATACCGACAAACTTTTACCATTAAACAAATTAGATGCTGCTTTTTATAATTATGATGAAAACGGAAAATCCAATAAAAAAGGATATGGATATGGTTGGGTAGTTGATTATTATAAGGGCATTAAAATATTACAACACGGAGGGTCATCAACTGGTTTTGGCAGTCACGTTATTAGAATACCTAGCGAAAATATTTCTGTTGCAATTTTTACCAATAGAAGCAAAAGAGGGCAAGAATTATCTAATAGAGCAAAGGCATTGATTAGTCACTTCACCAACGGTAAATTTTTAATGCCATTTGAAATAGTTCTGGAAAAAGAAATTGACCAAAATGGAATAGATAGCGGAATTGATTTGTATAACCAAATCAAAACAGATACCATAAATTATTCTGTGTCCAAAGAAGCTATCTTTCACTTTGGCATAAGTTATATTAACAGTAACAGGAATGCTGAGGCATTGAAAATTTTTTCGGCATTAGAAATGGATTACCCCAATTATTTTGGCGGATATTATGGTAGTGCAGTAATTTATCATCAAGAAAAAAAATCAGCGAAAACTATTGAGTATTGTAACAAAACAATTGAGCATAGTACTGAAAGTCAAAAGTGGGCAAGCGACCATGCGATAAAAATGATAAACGAATTAACCCAATAAAAGTGCCTAACACTATGTAAAAAGCATTAAAACGACTTTTTACATTAGCCGTTATATACCATAACCATACTTTTAACGTTTACCTGATGATCGTACTTCATTCAAATAAATAGATAAAAATTAACTAATATATAAATCATTACACCATGAAATTAAAACTACTATTAACCAGCTGCTTATTCTCGATTTTATCTAGTCACGCACAAGAAAATAAAATATACACATCTATAGATGAGGCGTTACAAAACCCCAATCAAGTGTATGAAATTAATTTAAATTATCAAGTTAAATTAAATAGCCTTCCAAAAGATTTTTCAAAACTAACCAATCTTAAAAAATTAACATTTGTTTCACTTAAATGCACCACCATCCCTAAAGAGATATTAGCCTTACCAAATTTAGAAGAATTAACCATTAACAATGCTGGTATTACCGAAATTACTGCCGACATAATTAGTCTTAAAAAGTTAAAAAAATTAGATCTTTCCTATAACGTAGTGTCCAATATTTCAAATGAAATTGGACAATTAAACAATCTGGAGATACTGCATTTAAACAATAACTGGGTAAAAAAAATACCTTTAGGCGTATATTCCATCACCTCACTTAAAAACTTAAGCATGTACGAATGTGGCATTAGTGGTGCAATACCTGAATCACTAGGCAACATGAAAAATCTTGAAAACATTGAGCTTTCAGGCAATAATTCCATTACTAGCTTACCACAATCCATTGGTAATCTAACCTCTCTAAGACGCATAAACATTGGTGGTAACAAAGTGAAAACGCTTCCTACATCTATCAGTAAATTAACCCAATTAGAAACTTTGTATTTATACGATAATCAATTTACAGCGGTACCTAAAGAAATTTCTACCATGACCGAATTAACCAGTTTATTATTATCGGGAAATAATATTTCCGTTTTACCCGATTTTGTTTTTAACTGTACCAAATTATTTAGGCTAGAGATTTATGGAAATCAGATCAAACAGATTCCCGAAGAGATTTCTAAATTAAAGAATTTAACTGATTTCTCATGTGGTCAAAATTCGTTAACTGCTTTACCGAATTCTATCGGTCAATTAACCAAGCTACGCATACTTTCTTTAACCAGTTCATCTGTCGAAACATTTCCCTCTTCTATGTGCAATTTAAAAAACATCGTTTGCATTAACTTTGGTGATACTCCCATCAAAACCGTACCTGATTGTTTTTCTAATTTAACCACCTTAAAACGATTTTTCATCAATGATAATATAGAGACGCAAATTGATCAAATTAAAAAGATGATGCCAAATTGCGGAAATATTAGAAAACTGTAGCGGTTTTAAATCGCAATAAACGTATAACAGAAAAACGGGCATATACCATGTATATCTTCCGTTTTTTTTATTTTTAATATCCCTACTATGAAACTAAAGAGTAAAAGGAATTGAATTAAACGGATTTATTAATCATTATCCTGACTTCATTGTGAAAATGAAAAACTATTGTAATAGAAACAAAAGGAGAACATTTAGACGGTTCTGACAGTCAAAACAAACTGAATTTAGGACAAAAATGGGCAAGTAAAGCTGGAGATGAATATCGATATTTTATGGTGTTTGAATCTAAAAAACTGGATGGGGCAAAAACGATTCCTGAAATACTAGATATATTAAGCGGAATGAAATAGCCAACGCAAGTTCAAGCACATTKMAAKYYTSCTNCGTGTGGTTGCAAATAGCTTTCACGCCAACGCTGAAAACAAAATGAATAAAATAAAAACGACATCTTATACAGAACGTTAGCAATAATTGAGTAGTATGAAGTTGAATTCAGGAACGCAAGGCAACAAATCATTAGTAATGACAAAAATATACGCCCTAATCGTACTTATAATGTGTTGTACTTCGATCAACGCTCAGGTGGATTCAGTCTACACCTCTTTAGAGGACGCCTTAAAAAATCCAAGTAACGTTTATACGTTAGAATTACCGTGGGATAGAGACCTTACCGATTTGCCAGAAGCTATTGGCACATTAAAAAATCTAACTAAATTCTCACTGGGAGGAGTTCCCTATATTATTATACCAATTACAAGTTTACCAGAATCTTTTGGAAATCTCACCAATTTAAGGACACTTGATTTAAGTTGTAGCAACCTCTCAAGTTTACCTGAATCCTTTGAAAACCTTACCAACCTATCTACGCTTCGTTTAGGAATGACTAGACTTTCAAGTTTACCCGAATCTTTTGGAAACCTTACCAATTTAACTACACTGCACTTAAGTCGTGCCCACCTCACCAGTTTACCCGAATCTTTTGGAAACCTTATCAATTTAACTGAACTTGACTTAGGTTTTAACCAACTTGAAAACCTTCCTGAATCTTTCGTGAAACTAATAAAGTTAACTGCTCTTAATTTAAGGTGGAACCGACTCACAAGCCTTCCTGAATCTATCGAAAACCTTACTAATTTAACGAGGATTTACTTGGAAAATAATCGATTCACAAGTCTTCCTGAATCTATCGGAAACCTTCCCAAGTTAACTGGGCTTTACCTGGAAAATAATCGATTCACAACTCTTCCTGAACCTATCGGGAAACTTACCAGGTTAACTGTTCTTAATTTAAACTGGAACCAGCTTACTAGCCTTCCTGAATCTATCGGGAATCTTAAGGATTTAAAGGAGATTAACTTAGATGGGAACCAACTCACTAACTTCCCTAAATCTATCGGGAATCTTGAAAATTTAACCACGCTTAGCTTAAGTCATAACCCTTTAGAGGAAGGTGAATTAGAAAGAATAAAAACACTTTTACCTAAGTGTAGGATAAGTTTCTTACGTGAGACATGTAGCTCTTTAGAGGATGCTTTGAAAAACCCTAAGCAAATTTACAACTTGAATTTATATAGAAACCAACTCACCAGCCTACCTGAATCATTCGGAAAACTTACCAATTTAATTGAGCTTAACTTATATATTAATCAACTAACAAGCCTACCTGAATCGTTCGGAAAACTTACCAATCTAAATTGGCTATACCTAGGCGGTAACCAACTCACAAGTCTACCTGAATCTATTGGGAACCTTACCAATTTAACTACGTTTAAATTAGGTAAAAATCTCCTCACAAGCCTACCTGAATCGTTCGGAAAACTTACAAAGTTAAATGATGTTGATTTAAGTAATAACCAACTTACAAGACTTCCCGAATCGTTCGGAAAACTTACAAATTTGATTGGGCTTACAATAAGTAATAACCAACTCAAAATCTTACCTGAGTCTATCGGAAACTGTACAAAATTAACTGGTCTTGGGCTAAGTGACAACCAACTCACTAGCCTACCTGAGTCTATCGGAAACCTTAAAAATTTAATTGTACTCAAATTAAATAATAACCCACTCACAAGCCTACCTGAATCTATCGGAAACCTTACCAACTTAACTGAACTTGACTTAAGGGGTACCCCTTTAAAAGAAGGTGAATTAGAAAGAATAAAAACACTTTTACCTAAGTGTAGCATAAAGTTTTAAGAAATAACTAAGAACAAAATAACAATTTTCTAAAAATCGTGTTTAGTCCATTGAAAGCTGAAGTTCATTTATAAAATATTCAAATGGAAAAATTTATGTCGGTAATGATTTTACAAAATAGCCTTAACTATTTTGTAAGTTCAGATAATAAGTTGTTCGCTAAAAGACTTTACTTGCAACGAACTCAAATAGAGTAATAAAGTTGATTGGATCAATTACAGCAAAAAACGATGAGGAGATAGAAGAATCCGAAAACCAGTTAATCCAGAGATATAGAGCGAAACTTCAACATGAAGAAATGGGAAAACTAAAGTCAATAATTGAACACCCAAACGATTACCAAAAAGAATATGTTCTTGCCGTCCAAAAAGTGATCAAGGATAAAAAGGATAGCTATAACAAACGCTAAAAACCATACTGGGTAACCGCTTCGATTTGTCAATTCATTCTAAAAAATCATTACTATCTTCGAGAAACCAAGTTCTAGTTAAGAGCCGTACGGTTCCTAGAGCCAAACCGTTAGACAATATTAAAAAATGACGAAAACAAACTTCATATTAACACTATCGGTCTTAGTAATTGCAATTAGTTGTAATAGGACAACAAATAAAGACGTAGATGAAGTTGAGACTTTTCAATTCCCCAAAATTACTGACAGATTTAAAAATGACACTTTAGAATTAACCTCCGAAATTTGGTTAAACTATGGGGATCATACCCCTTACTATTTTGGAAAACTTACCGATTCAGTTTCAATAGAAAGATATTTAAGACCAATGTTGCCGCCACCTGGAGCAGACACTTCAGAATGGAATTTTGAACCAAAAGAAGGGAAATTTGATGAATACTTTCTGGATTGGATGGATAATAGAGAATTTAAAAGAAGAGATTCTGCCGACCTTTTTATAAAAGTTGATACTACTCAAATTATAAACAATAATGGTAGAAAAGCCTTTCCAGTTCTCATTCAGAACAAATCAATTGATACAATTTATATTGGCTATGGTAGTCAGATCCCAATAATTACAGAAGCAAAGACAAAAAATGGAGAATGGAAACCGATTGAAGAACGATTTATATATATGTGTGGAAATGGACTTCATTCAATTATTCTGCCTCCAAACGAATTAGTCATCACCTCTGAATTAATTTACACGGGAAACTTTAAGACAAAACTGAGACTGAAAATGGGGAATAATTATTCAGAAGAATTTAATGGAACAATTAATGAAACGCAGTTTGAAAGTGAGTGGGATAATTATGGAGAAAGAAAAACATTGCCTAACAAGGTGTATAAGTAATAAGGGTTAAGTGCCAAACCCAAAGTTGGTGCATATTTATGAAGTCCGCCAAATTTACAATTTGACGGTTAAATGAGATAAAGTAACAGTAAAATTGCAAATTTGGCTAAGTGCTAAACTGAAAATAATTGCAATTCCCCCCCCTTACTACTCATACACAAACCGTTAGCTTTCATATAGCCTCAGACATAATTAAAAAATCTCACAACCCATTGACACTCAAGCACTGCTACCTATATACATTTAATTACGCCTATCATCATAGCCAATTATGTAAGTTGGAATCAAGGCAAATTTTTGATAATGAACAAACGAATAAGTTGCTGTTTTCGAATATCAAAGTTGATCCTTCGATCAGTCCATTTATTAAAAATAGGTTTGAGATAATTTCATCTTCAGAAGATTATTCCGAGTTGTTAGTCAATATCAAGAAAGAAAACATTCATGATGAAGGGTTTAAAGCTGAATACCTGGTTTTGCATGGTGATGATACCACATATCCCGAAAGACTTAAAAAGTTAAAAGATATCGGGTTAGTCATAGTAGGGTTTCCCAATTTTAAAACCCCTACGACCACTTACTCGATATGCAATTATCAAAACATTTGGCATTTCGGGGTTTTAATAAAACACAATTCAGACTGGTACAAACACAAGAAAAAGCCTCGTTCCTTTAGCAATTCTATAGGCATAAAGATTGGCAAAACGTTGGTCAGTATAGCATCGAAAGGGAATAAGACCATTGAGCTATTAGACGCTTGTTGTGGGGTTGGTACAGTAATGTTAGAAGCATGTTTTTCTGGGCTCAACGTAGAGGGATGCGACATAAAATTGAAAAGGTGTGAACACACAAGACAAAATCTTGCTCACTATAACTATAACGCCAATGTATATTGCTCAGACATTAAAGATCTTAACAAAAAGTACGATGCCGCTATTATTGACCTTCCATACAATTTATACAGCTATTCAAATGACACTATTCTCACCAACATTATAGAGTCAACAGCAAAATTAACCACTCGGATAGTGATTGTATCTATTGCAGATGTTGAACCCATAATCAAAAAATCAGGACTCAAAATTTCTGATTTCTGTACCGTTAAAAAAAGAGGTAGATCACAATTTACACGAAACATATGGGTTTGTGAAAAAGAAAGTAATTCGAACTGAAATAAATAGAACACGAAAAGCTAACAAACGCTAAAAACCATACGGGTTTATGTACCATCAGAAGCGATCGCTTCTTCTTGTTTGATAAATTCTAGGTGGAAAATCATTACTATCTTCGAAACACAAGTTCTAGTCAAGAGCCGTACAGCTCTTAGCGAAAAACGGTGTGCTTCACTTAAAAAACAAATCTAGAATTCGAGAATATTAATGAATTATCAAACATTTAAGCCTCATCCAGATTTAAAGTCACTTGTTGATTGTTATTGGACTTTAGAAGTTCCTGCAGAAAATGATGCGGGAAGACAAAGAATTATACCTGATGGTTGTATTGAAATGGCTTTTATTCTTGGAGACGATATAAAGCGATATACTTCTGAAAATGAATTTATCTTACAACCTCGTGCTATGGTACTTGGACAAACCATTGAACCTTTTTATATAGAACCTACAGGATTCGTCAATACATTTGCTGTTCGCTTTTATCCTTATGGTTTTGCCAATTTCGTAACAATACCTATTAAAAACTTAGTTAATAAAGAAACACCTATAGAGTTATTGTTTGGAGAAAAGACCGCTGAAAAATTAGAAAAAAGCATAATTCAAGCGACAGACAATAAACAACGAATTGAAATAATTGAAAATTTTCTTTTGGAAAAACTTAATGATAAAACAACTATCGACAAAATTGTAAAAACAACCATTGATACTTTATTTTTGACAAAAGGTAGTGCCTCAATAAATAATGTTCTTAAAGAAGATTTATCTAAAAGAAGACAACTTGAAAGGAAATTTCAGAAACTGATTGGAATTAGTCCAAAGCAATTAGGGAAAGTAGTTAGATTACAAACTGCCTTGAATATTTTGCTTAATAAGGAATCGAAGAGTCTTACTGAAATTGCTTATAAAAGTGATTACTACGACCAAGCACATTTTATAAAAGATTTTAAAGAGTTTACAGGAACAACACCTAAGGACTTTCTGAAAGACGATAAGATGGTTCTTTCTTCACTTTTTTACAAAGAACAATAAAGTGTCGCATTTTTACAATTTCAACCTTTTCGAATAATCTAAATTTGCATTATCAACTCAATTAAAGAAAATGACCAAGAGAATAATATACGTTTTGACAATTCTTGTATTTGGATTTATCGCTTGCAAAAGTCAAAATAAATCTAATTCAGAAACACAAAAGACTGAATCAATCGTTAATGAAATTACAGATAATATGAAAAGTTACATCTCCATTTTTGAAATTCCTGCAACGGACATTTCACGAGCAGTCAAGTTTTATCAAGCAATTTTAGACATTAATATTGAGATAATGGATATGGAAGGTATGCAAATGGGGTTATTACCGTTTGAAGGACAAAACGTTATTGGTACTATAATGAAAGGAGAAGGTTATATTCCCTCTCCAAACGGTATAACCATATATTTGAACGGTGGAGATAATCTTCAAGTAATCTTAAATAAAGTGGAGAATAATGGAGGAAAAATCATTACCCCTAAAACGCTTCATGGAGATGAAAGTGGATATTTTGCGATATTTTTAGATACTGAAGGAAACAGAATTGGATTACACTCCCCCAATTAAGAAAGTAAGAAAAGCGAAAGCACAAAGTGTGGATAAACAACATATGTTGTTTATCCACTTGTTATATGCAATAGAAGGTTTGGCTCGATAACCCGCATTTGAGAGATGCCCAATATTCGTGAGTCATTCCGTGTTAAACAGTGAGGTTTATGATTCACAATAATTAAGGCTGACATTTATTTCGCCTTTGTTATTCTGTTTCTGCACTCTGATAACAGTTCTCTGGTCGTTAGAGTGTAAAAATTGAAAAGAAAAATCCATATCCCCTCCTAATATATCAGAAGGTATCTTCTCTGCATCGACAATGAATATTCGTTCTTTTGAAGGGGCTTCAATAAAAGAAAGTACTTCAAAATCAGAATTAAGAAGCCAACTTTTCAAATGTTCGCTATCTAAAGAAAAACTAGCAGAAGAATGCCCCTCAATCGAAGATAATAACGCCAAAGGTTCTAGACAATGTCTTATTTGAATATTTGCTAATTCCTCTGGATAGTCACAATCTCCCAAATGAATTGACAACGAAAATTTGTTTTCAAACACATAAACTTCTAATATGCCCAATGTCAACAAACACGACAACCCGATTATTATATGTTTTCTAGTTATTCTCACTCAAGCTCAAACGATGAGCAGCTACAATTATTGCTTCAGGATAAGTTCACCTATTAGAAGGATGCACTGTTTAATGAAGCATATAACAAAGGCTTAAAAAGCATACTGGGCTTATGCTTCGAAAGATAACTTATGGGTGAAAAACTATTCCTAACTTTAAAATCAAATCTTGGTTAGAAGTCCGTACAACTTTCTAGCCGAAACGTTAGCTCTCATGAAGTAGAATGCAGAAGGAAATTAAATATTATGTGCTGTTATTAGGTTTGTTTTTAACATTATCAAGCTTCTTATTTTTTGCACGTGCTCAAGGAGCTTATCAATTAATGCTCATTGGAGGGGGCTTGGTTTCAATAGTGTTTTATGCCTTTATAATATTCAGTAAAGACGGTTGGAAGATCAAATTACTTTGGACCATGATTATTTTTGGATCTATCATACTTCAAAGAATAACTGAACCAATTTTAATCAAAGGTTCGTATATGATTTATTTGAATAATCATAGCCAAGAATTACTAGAAGTTGACAAAATCCTAATGGGGACGGAATATGACATATCAATCCTCAATGACAATATAGAATTTGAAAGCTTAGATGACTCATTAGCGCATATATTAACTCACCCATCTACGTTTCAGGCAACAGCAAAATTAGTACACCAGAAGATGATTT
>NVXP01000097.1 GCA_002733985.1 Fluviicola sp.
CGCATTATGGAATGCTTCAAGTTCGAAATTCAAGCGCCACAAGTAAAGAGGCAAGTATAGGCTTTTTCCCATCTAATGGTGCTCAGGATAATGATGCTTGGGTCTTTGGCGTGGGTGCCTGGGGACTGACAAATAAGCTCGTAATTGGACACAGTGGAACAGGGCCAAACGATAATAGCCCCAAGTTAGTGATTGACTCGAATGGAAACGTGGGCATTGGCACATCTAGCCCAGGTAGTAAACTTACCGTAGAATCTTTCGGTTTTGGGATAATCCAAAAAAGTAATAATGTTGAGGTAGGGATATTTGCTCATAATGAAAGGGGAGGATTTGGAACAAAAAGTGATCATCCTCTTCATTTTTTTGGTGGCGGCAGATATAGGGCTACAATTGGTAAAAACGGAAACATGCGAATCGGTGATGGAACATCTGAACCCACATATCCCTTGCACGTTACCAAGGATCAAAACTCTGGGAACCCTGATAAACAGCACGCAGGTTTTAATATTACGTGGGCCAATACTATAGCGAAGAAAGTTTATTGTGATAGAAGTACTATTGAACAAAACGTGTCAATTTGTGCAAAGGGTTCAATTTGGTCTGGGCAAGCATTTGTTTCTACTTCAGACGAACGAATAAAAGACTGTTTGGGTCAGAGCAATTCTAGCAGCGATCTAAAAGTTTTGGAGCAATTAGAAGTCACAAATTATAGATATAAAGATCACCTAACTTATGGAGATCGAATTCAAAAAAAATTAATTGCCCAACAAGTTGACAAGTGTTTTCCAACTGCGATATCAAAAAAAACAGGTGTTGTTCCTGATATAATGCAATTATCCTCAAATGTGGAAATTGAGGACAATACACTTAAAATTACTCTGAACGAACACGGTTTAGAGTCAGGAGAAAAAGTAAAGATCATTTTTGAAAGCAAACCTGAGAATATTGAATGGAAATCTAGTTGGGAAGTAATCTCAGAGATTAAATCAACACATGAAAAATCGTTTTGTATTGTGATACCAGAACAGCTTGAAAAGGGGCAGCTTGACAACTATACACTTTTTGTCTACGGAAAAGAAGTAGATGATTTCCATACGGTAGATTATGACGCGATTAGCATGCTTAACGTAAGTGCAACGCAAGAAATTTTGAAGCGTTTAGAGTTGCTGGAAGTAGAAAACCAACAATTAAGAGAAGATTTAAGTTCTCTATCACAAGGTGTAAGGACCACTAAAGTTTAACGACCATGAGTAAAAAATTAAAGATTAAAGCGAATGTTGAAGTTAATGGGAATCTAAATTTAGATGCAAAAAAACCAGAGAGTAAACTGACGATAGAGACGGGATCTAAAAGAATAGGACTTCTCCATAAAAATGAAAGTTTTGAAATGGCTACCTATCTGAGTGATGCCGAATGGGGAGCATCAATTGGTACTCTTGGAGCTCACAAGTTCAGCATATTTACTGGGGGGCTTGGTAAGTACAAGTTGACGGTTGATAATGGCGGAAATGTAGGAATTGGAACATCTGATCCAAGTGAAAAACTTACGATAAAAACAGAGAAGTACAAAATTGGCCTCCTTCACGAACACGGAGAAGTAAAATTGGCGACGTATGTGAGTGATAATGACTATGGAGCATCAATTGGAACTATTGGAGATCACAACTTCAGCATATTTACCGGTGGAAAAGGGGAGTACAAGTTGACAGTTGACAAAGTTGGAAATGTAGGAATTGGAACGTTCGAACCTGAGAATAAACTTACAGTTGAATCTACCAAGTATGGAATTATGCAGGAATCAAACGGAATTAAAGTAGGTACTCATATTAGTTCTAATGCGGGGTCCGTTGGTACCAAAAGTGATCATGCTTTTCGTTTTTATATTAATGGATCATACAAGGCTACAATTGGTAAAAATGGAAACATGCGTGTTGGTATTGGTACAAGTGAACCAACGAAAGCTAAACTTGAAGTTATTGGAACTGGAAACTCTCTCTATGGAGGGAGATATGGGTATATAGATAATACTGGAGCTGGTGGGCCAAACAATGGAGGATCCAGACATTATTCAATTTATTGTGATGATGCAATTGCTTGCAGTGCTGTTAGAGCTTCTAGTGATGTGCGTATTAAAACCACAAAAGGCGTTTCAAATTCACAAAATGACCTGAAAACACTCTCTAAAATCGAAATCACCGATTATCAACATATTGATGTGATCGGTAAAGGTGCTGAACCTCACAAAAAAGTAATCGCCCAACAGGTGAAAACGGTCTTTCCTCAATGCGTATCAGCGGACATTGAAGATTTCATTCCAAGTATATACACCAAAACTGAAATTAAAGAAGGCTGGATAGTACTAGCGGCAGATGTGAACATCCATGACCGTGTCAAGCTCATTTTCTCTGATGGAATAAAGGAAGTGAAAGTACTCGAAAAATTGGACGGCATGTTCAAGGTTGATACTGATAAAGAAGGTGAAGTCTTTGTCTACGGAAAAGAGGTAAGTGATTTCCATACGGTAGATTATGATGCAATTAGCATGCTCAACGTAAGTGCAACGCAAGAATTACTAAAAAGGCTTGAAGACCTTGAACAAGAAGTGAAAAATCTAAAAAATAAAGAACAATGAAGTTGATCGAAACCAAACTGACGAAACTCAAAGAAGAGTACGAAAAAGGACAGGAACAATTAGCTATCCTGAACCAGCAGACAAATGAAATAAGCTCAACTCTTTTACGAATAAGTGGAGCAATATTAGCTCTGGAAGAGTTGCTGGAGGAAAAAAGTAAAGAGTTGGTGAAATAGAAATTAATGCCTCTCCAAGCAATTCAAACTTGAACGACGGCGCTTCAAGTTAAACACCCGACTTCCTCGTCTCGAAACTAATCAGTCATTTACGGCAAGTTTGAATGGGAGTTACGCTGTTGAGTTAACAGAAAATGGATGCGTTGATACATCTGCCTGCGTAGCGGTAACAACTGTAGGAATAATGGAACATTTCCTTTCAAATGAGTTCCTAGTATACCCAAATCCTACACATGGTACTATTACCATCGAGTTTGAGAATGTCAATGAGCACCTAGAAGTGATTTTGTATTCATTATCAGGTCAGTTAATTGAACATAAAAACGTTCAAAACGCCTCCTTAATTCAATTGGAAATCGATGAGCCAGCAGGAATCTACATTCTTGAAGTAATAGGAGAAGATGGAGTAAGTACTTCTCTTAAACTGCTTAAAGAATAAGTGTTTCGCTTCTTAGTAGCCAAATTATTTGGACCAATATTTTTATGGTCGATTTAAAAATGGAGGGCCTATGATCTCCATTTTTATTTAAACATTGCAGATCGTATAAGCCTTGGGTTTTCACACAGTGGATATTGACTGAAACAGATCAAATTAAGAAACCAATTGAAAACCAATAAGCCTAGTTTTGCGAGCCAAAAATGTTTCTAGGAAGAAGACATTTTTAGTATTTTTGACCATAAATAGCCTAACCTATATGTCACTAATAAAAGGGTTTTTCCTTTTTGCCTGTATTGTATTAAGTAATTGCGCGTATTCTTTTTCTGTTGAAACGGATTTAGCTAGATCATTACGCCTTGAATTGAGCAAGGAAACGGACCCTGAACAGAAGGTCATTGTTCTCAAAAAAATAATACAAGGCTACGAGAGATACGAAGCGGATTCCCTACTTTTTTATACAGAGAAGCTACTTGCTATTGCAAAGCCCTTGAAAGATAAGGTCGCATTGGGATATGTTCAGCATCAATATGCTCAGGTTTACTTTCTAAAGAACGATTGGAAATCAGCAAAATCTAAACTAGAAGAATCTATTCTAATCCATGAAGAATTAGGGAAACAAGAGTTTGTAAATGCTGATTTATTGAAATTGGGAGCTGTGTTGACACAACTCGGAAGACTGTATGAAGCATCTACCAAATTTCAGATCCTGGTTGACATTTTCAATCAAAACGGAAACGTGTTGGGAGAGGCAAGTGCTTACAGTAATTTATCAAACGTATTGCTTTTAGCGGATATGAATGAAGAAGCTCTGGAAGCATCATTACGTAGCTTGGCTTTGAAAAAAAAACTGAGTGATGAGGTGACTGTGGCGCGATCCAATTATTCCGTTGGTATGGTTTATTCTCTTTTGGATGAAAATGAAAAATCATTAGAGTTTATGCAAAAGGGAATTTTCCTTTGTGAGGAACGGAATTCTCATGGTAACCTTTGTCTGATGTATCGCGGGTTGGCTGAGCTTCTAACTAAGATGGGGAAATTCGATGAGGCCTTGATTGAATTAGATAAAGCAACAAATTCTTGTCTGAAGCTGGATGATGAATATCAGGAGTTGGTTACGGTAGTCAATATCATAGATGTGTTAGTTACTAATTCTCAATTTAACGAAGCCTTAGAAAAATCGAAGCGTGGCATCGAAATTTTAGAAGGAACTTCGGGACCAGAAATGGAGCTGATGCTGTTTGTTCAAAGAGGCGAAAGCTTCATCGCACTAAAGCAGTATCAAAATGCGATTGTAGCCCTGAAAAAAGCAGAGAAAATTGAAAAATTGGATTCACAGGATGAATTTCATCCCGAAATATTTGAATTATTAGCAAAGGCCTATCAGGAAATTGGGGATATTGATAATGCACTAAGTGCTCAGGTAGAATTCAAATTATACTCCGATAGCCTAACCATGGCGACAGCAAAAACTGATATAGCCAAAGAAAATCTACACTATACGTTTAAACGAGAAAGAGCGAAAGACAAGCTTATCCAAATYCGAAAGGATRAACTTGTTCAAGAGAAGTTAAATCAAATTACTGCAAAAAAAGAAAACGCTGAATTTAGAAAGAACACTACAATCATTTTGTCTGTTGTGTTACTCTTGGCAGGAGGCTTTCTCTTTTGGTATCGAGCAAAAAAATATAAGAAACGGGAAATCGAGGATGAGAAAGAAATACGCACAGTAAAGCAAGGMTTGTCTGATTCGGAACAAGAAGTCAGYTCATTGAATGATACRCTACAAGATAAAAACAGACAACTCACATCTGTAACGCTRAATTCGACGCACAGTGATCAGGTTCTGGAAGAATTAAAAAATCAGTTGAGGGARTTGATAYGAAGACATGAKGGGTCGGTAAATTCGGATTTGAATAARATGCACAATGTCATTCGGTCGAGTGAAATAGAGAAAGAAGTCATMGCAAACTTTATTYTGCAATTTGAAGGTGTACACCCAGGTTATCTGGAGTCCTTATTGGAAATATCACCCCAATTGAGCACAAGTGATTTACGCATTTGCGCGATGATGAAACTGAATTTAAATTCGCACGAGATATCTACTATTCAAGGGATCTCGATTAGTAGTTTAAGAACAGTACGACACAGGATTCATAAAAAAATTGGTATTGAAAAAGGAGTGAAACTTCAAGACTTTTTATTGAAAGTAGAGTAGAACGGGAACACGATGAAATGTTTCGGTGAATTTCTTGATGATTGAATCGCTCGTTTAGTAATGCGTAAAAAGCCCGTCCAAAATTGAACGGGCTTTTTATGGAAAATGAATAGTGGTAGGACTATTTCTTTATCACATTTACTCTTGCCGTAGGTGTTACTTCGCATTCATCGGTAATTTCTGATAAGCTTCCGTTGTCTACAATTGGCGTTGTTAAATTTGTTACTGAACAGGACAAAAAGTTAAGCCTGCTATAAATCTCGTTCTGCGACGAATACCTCTAAAATAAGTGACGTAAATCTGAAGCGTCAATCTTTAGCTAGGTAATGGTCGTTTCCTAAAATTAATGCTTGTAAACGGAAAAAGAATGGGCGTTGTACGGTTGGTAAAAACTAACCGTAAAGTGGAGCACTAAAACTATCCGTTGGGAAATGTGAATTAGCGAAATCGTTCCAAAAACTCTGTTTTACGGTGTCTACTAATTTTCAATACTCCGCCATCGGTCATTTTTACATTTCCTCCATCTTCCTTAAGGTATGCTGTAATATGTCGCAAGCTGACAATTGTGCTCTGATGGATTCGAAAAAAGCCATGATCATTGAGTAATTCTTCGTACTCACCTAAGCTCTTACTAGTGGTGATTTTTTTGTCCGGATCGAGGATGAAATGGGTGTAGTTTCGATCTCCCTCCAATCGAATGATGTCGGCAATCTTCACTACTTGAAATCCTTCAATATTTGGGATAATTAATTTTTGAATGTCACCATCACTACCATAGTTTTCAATCAGAACCTTCAATCTCTTTGTCGTATCTTGTTTTAGTTCCGATAAGTGTTTTTCAAGCTTTTCGATCACCTCACCGAGGTCTTTTGATTTGATTGGTTTTAACAAGTATCCAAAAGCGCTGAACTTAAACGCATCTACGGCATATTGATTATAGGCAGTAATGAAAATGACTTCAAAATCGATCTTCTTTATTTTCTTTAGAAGGTCGAATCCAGTACCTTTTTTCATTTGAATATCTAAAAAGACTAAATCTGGTTTATGCTTCTCAATTAGTGCAACTCCAGGTTCCACATCGTCGGCTTCTCCTAAAACGTTAATTTGCTCCCCGAACTTCTTTTCAATTAAGTTCCGTAATAGGAAACGTGCATCTTTTTCGTCGTCAATAATTACTGCGTTTATCATCGAATCTTTCTTATACGTAATTTAATTTCTGTTCCACCACTCTCTAATTCGGATATGGCAACGTTTTGGTCACCTCCTAATCGGCTGGCAGTAATACTCATTCCTTTGGATTCTGTGCCCCCAAAAACCTTACTCTTCTTACTTGCTGATATTCCGATTCCGTCGTCTGTGATAATACACTCCAAATCATTTACTCCAGCATTGCTTATTTGTACTTTAATCGTGCCCTGCTCATTTTTTGGAACGACCCCATGCCATATGGCGTTTTCAACAAAGGGTTGCAAAATTAACGGAGGGACAAAGCTGTTCAGTTGATCAACCAAAGAGTCAATTTCAAATTCATAATTGAATAGATTATCAGTCCTCATTTTTTCCAGATCAAGATAGAGCTTGGTGGAGCGTAGTTCTTCCTTCAAACTCACTTTGTCCATTCCACTGTTTTCCAAAATCCTTCTTAGCAGTGAGGAGAAATCCGCCATGTAATCGTTGGCAAGATCTTCCTTTCCTTCAATATACAAACGCTGAATGCTGTTTAGACTATTGAAAATGAAGTGAGGATTCATTTGAGATCTTAGTGCCCTTTGCTCAAGATTGTTTCGAGTTTGAATTTCTTTATTCTTTCTCTGTCTAGAGTACAAGACCACAATGATAAGAACCAAGATTAAAATCCCCAATGATGCCCCAAGTGCGGTAAATGTGAGCTTCATTTTTGCATCCTTGGCATCCGTTTCATTCTTTATATTAATGATTTCTTGTTCTTTTTTCTCTAAATTATATTTCTCCCTAATTTCAAGAATCTGCTTGCTTTTTTCTTGTGAATACAAACTGTCTTTTATCTGCTGATGGATAATAGTATATTCATACGCCTTCTCAAAATTGCCAGCATCAAAATAAGTTTGAGCAGTATATCCTAAGGTGGTCATGAGCATTTCTAACCTTCCAGCGTTCTTGGCAATTTCAATACTTTTATTAAAATACTCGGTTGATTTTTTCAAATCTCCCTTTTCACTATAGATCTGTGCAATGTTAGAATAAGTAATAGCGAGGTAAGCAGGGTTTCCGAGGGATTTGTCTATGATCAAAGCTTGTCTATAATAATCCAAAGCCAAATCAAACTTCCCTTGGAACAGATAAATTGATCCAATACTACTTAAGGCTTCAGAAACTCTATCAGGCGCATCTTTTTCTCGATAGGTTTTCATCGCATAATTATGAGCCATTAACGCTCTTTCATACTGTTCAAGTTCTCCATATGCTACTCCGCGCAAAGTATAGGTTACTGCGACAAGTACAGGATCATCAATCTTTTTTAAATGGACTTCGGCTTCCTTTGCCAACTTGATCATTTCCTCGAAATCTCCAAAATTATAGTAGAAATAGCAGAGGTTAATTTTTGCTATTCCAAGTAAATCTTCACGCCCCAATTTTTGAAATATTCTCAAGGAATTATAGAAATGTTTTGATGCTGATTCAAAATCCCCTGATGCGTCGTAGTTATTTCCAAGATCATTGTACAAATTACCTCTTGTGGATTGATCTTTAAGCGCAGGATTTGTAGCTAATCCCTTTTTTAACTGGATAATTGCTTTTTCATAATCACCGTAAAAATTATAAGACCGAGCAATGTATCGTCGAGACACCGCCTCACCATCTGAATACGTTAATTTCTTTGCCAGTGAAATTGCTTTCTTACCATATTTGAGCGTTGAGTCTAAGTCTGTAAACCCAAATTCCCAACACAGATCATGCAGGAGAATCACCTTATTGGTGTCTTCTTTAGCATCCTTTAGCTTTGAAAAGAGGTCATCAATTACTTCATTTTGAGCAACAATCGGAGAAGAACTAGCAATTAGAACTAGGAAGAGAATAAGAAGCCGCGAAAAACTATTAGTGGACAGTCTTATCGTCATATTTACATGGTTAATTTTGTCAGTAAGTAAATATACTTATTCTCGAAAGGAGTTTAATCAAGATTGTACGGGTGGTAAAAGAATGAAGCACATGAGTATCCTCGGCTTATCGATTGGTAATCACACGATTCAAAAATTATCTATCGAATAATTATCTGCTGGTAAACGATTTAATAATCCAGTTCAGGGTCCACATTATCGGATCTTTTTGATGCGCAATTTAATTTCTGTTCCTCCAGTTGCTAATTCTGAAGCAACAACATAATTGTCACCTCCCAATCTATCAGCGGTAATGCTCATGCCTTTGGATTCTCTGCTAGTTGAACTTTTTTGGTTCATGCTTTCTGCAATTCCTATTCCGTTATCGGCAAGGATGCACTCCAAATCAGATTCTCCCGACTTTTTTATTTGAATGGTGATTAGTCCTTGTTCCCCTTTCGGAACTATTCCATGCCAGATTGAATTTTCAACGAAGGGCTGCAATATTAAAGGCGGGACGAAACTATTGAGTTGGTCAATTGTGGAATCAACGACAATTTGATAATCGAAGACATTATCTGTTCGCATTTTTTCTAGATCAAGATAGAGACTGGTGGAGCTCAATTCCTCCTTCAAACTAACCCTATCCATACTGCTATTCTCCAAGATTCGTCTTAATAAGTTTGAGAAGTCCGCCATATAATCGTTCGCCAGGTCTTCCTTTCCTTCAATATATAATCGTTGAATGCTGTTTAGACTATTAAAAATAAAGTGTGGATTCATTTGGGCACGTAGCGCTTTTTGCTCCAATTCGGTAATACGTAGCTTTTCTCGTGCTCGCCTCCTACCACTATACAAGATGAACAGTATCACCACTGCAATAGCTACTATTCCACCAAGTATTAGAAAATGTTTTCGTTTATCAGCAACTGCTATTGCTTCTGCTTCACCATTCTCGAGTTCTACAATTTGTAAATCCTTTTTCCCCGATTCATACTTAAGCTGTAGTTCATTTATATTTTCTTTAACTCTTTCACCAGTTAAACTGTCAGTTAAAAAATGAAATTTAACGAACCAATCATAGGCGACTTYATGGTTTCCTAAAAGCCGATTGGATTCTGCTAGACCTTCATAAGATTTTGCAATGAAAAAATGATCMCCGATYTCKCGTGCGATGATTAAACTACTATCAAAATAGTAGCTTGCTTGCSGACCATTTTCTAAAAGACATTCAAGRCCACCTAAGTTTGARTAGGTTCCTGYSATYTCTTKTTTTTCATCAAGYTYAWTGTAAATGTTCAGCGCCTTTAAGTAGTAATATCTTGTACTATCAAGTTTCTCCAAATAAAAATACTGTACGCCAATGTTATTTAAGAGGTTTGCAATCTCATGTAAATCACTAACTCTGTATGCAATCTCCAAAGTGGATAACTGTACTTTTAAGGATTCCGAGTAATTTTCCTCTGTCGTATAGACCACACTAATTGCATTCAAGGTAATCACCATTCCACTAGAATCTGCAATTGTTTCTTTCAGTTTTAGCGACAGTTCAAAATATTCCAGCGCCTTTTCATATTGCCCTATACGATAATGAACATTTCCAATATTGTGCTGGGCTTTTGCAACACCTCTTAGATTATTCATTTCTTTATTTAGCTCAGCAGTCTTCAAATAATACGCTAATGCACCGTCAGAATTTCCTTGGTTCATAGAAGTATTCCCTAGGCCATTGAGACACAATATTATTCCTTTCTTATAGCCTATTTCTGTAAAAATGACCTTCGACTTATTCAGCACCACTAGGGCTTGGTCATAATCACCCCTTGAGTTGTAATAATTCCCGTAATACCTGTAAGACACAGCTATTCCCTTTTTGTAATTCAACTTTTTAGCCAGTTTTATTGCTCGATCGAGGTATTTTATTGCCCGTTCAGGATTACTTTTCCGCTCTAGCCAGAATAAAGAATTCAATGCGCTAACGTGCGTTGTGTCGCCTATATTTTGAGTAATTATTGAAGTAAAATCATCAATAGTTGCTTCTTGAGAAAATACATGCGACGAGGAAGTTGCAAGAACTAAAAGGAGTAAAACACTCTTTAATATCCTCAAGAAAAGCAGCTGTATTTTGATCATTGGGTTTATTAGCGCAATAAAGTAAGAGTAAACATACTTAATTCCAAAATGAGTTTGGCTGAGCTTGTACGAATGGGATGTTTGTGAAACACTTTGGTTCATTTGAGTTATCACATGGTATCACGGTTACTCCATTAGATCAAGACTTGAAACAAATCAGGATTGTCATTTAGATATTCGCCAAAGAAGTTTTTCTGCTTCATCCTAATAATCAAGTCATCGATATCAGTTGGATTATCTAACTCTAATCCAACAACGGCTGGGCCAGAATTTCTGTTGTGTTTTTTAGAATACTCAAAATGCGTGATGTCATCATTAGGACCGAGCACCTCAGATAAAAACTCCCTCAATGCACCAGATCTTTGCGGAAAGCGGATAATGAAATAATGTTTGTGACCTGAATAAAGTAAGGCTCGCTCCTTTATTTCTTCAGTTCTCGTAATGTCATTATTCGACCCACTGATTAAACAAACTACGTTTTTACCTTCTATTTCTGTAGCATATTGTTCTAATACGGCAATTGTCAATGCTCCCGCAGGTTCAACTACAATTGCATTCTTATTGTATAAATCTAGAATCGTTTGACAAACTTTACCTTCATGAACAGTGACCATTTCGTTTAAATTCTGTCTGCAGATTTCGAAATTCAGATCACCTACTTTTTGAACGGCAGCGCCATCAACGAATTTACTGATAGCATCAATTTTGGTATTAAAACCATTCTTTATTGAAGTAGACATTGACGGTGCTCCTTCAGGTTCTACACCAATGACTTTTGTATTGGGAGATAATTCTTTGAAAATACTAGAAACGCCAGCCGCAAGACCGCCACCACCTACAGGCAAAAATAAATAGTCAATTGGTGCCTTAGACTGTTCTAATATTTCCAAAGCAATAGTTGCCTGTCCCTCAATAACTTTGATGTCATTAAAAGGGTGCACAAAGGTCATTTTATTTTGAGAGCAATAGTGAAAGGCTTCTTCGTAAGCATCATCAAATGTGTCCCCACTTAAGATTATTTCAACATAATCTCCGCCGAACATTTTCACCTGTTCAATTTTTTGATTTGGCGTTGGGGTCGGCATAAAAACCACACCTTTAATTTTCATTTTCCGACAAGAAAAAGCCACACCTTGCGCATGATTACCTGCGCTGGCACAAACAACTCCTTTCTTTAATTCTTCATCCGTAAGTGAAGCAATTTTATTGAATGCTCCTCTAATTTTATAGGATCTTACCTCTTGCAAATCCTCTCTTTTGAAAACGATTTCGGCCTTGAATTTTTCAGAAAGGAATTGATTTTTTTGTAAAGGTGTTTTCAAAACAACATCCCTCAGTAGGGATGCTGTTTTTTGAACTTCACTTAAAGTAATGGGTTGTGATAAAGGAAGCATTAATTTAGTTTTTGCATAGCGATCATCGATGCTCTTAACTTGGCACCAACTATTTCTATTGGGTGATTTCTTAACGCTTTGTTTACGGCTATTAGCTTTTGATTTTCCACGAAATTCTCTTTAGAATAAGATTTCCCGATTACATTGGTCTCAATGTTCTTCATGAAACTAGATAACAAAGGCTTGCATGCATGGTCGAATAAGTAGCATCCATATTCTGCGGTATCAGAAATGATTCTATTCATTTCAAACAGTTTTTTTCGAGCAATTGTGTTGGCAATTAATGGCGTTTCATGCAAGGATTCATAGTACGCTGACTCAGGTTTTATTCCAGCCCTTGTCATTATTTCGTACGCCAATTCAACTCCCGCTTTTGTAAATGCGACCATTAATGTCCCGTGGTCAAAAAATTCTTGCTCGCTAATTGGATCCAAGGTAGCTGCGGTTTGTTCGAATGCTGTTTCACCTGTTGCCTTTCTCCAATTCAATAAATCTTTGTCATCATTTCCCCAGTCTTTCATCATTCCCTTAGAGAATTCTCCAGACATGATATCATCCATGTGCTTTGCAAACAGAGGCGTCATTATTTCCTTTAATTCTTCAGATAATTCATGTGCTTTAATTTTTGCTGGATTGGATAATCGATCCATCATATTTGTTAAACCGCCATGCTTTAGAGCTTCAGTTAATGTTTCCCAGCCATATTGAACCAATTTAGCAGCATAGCCTTTGTCCATTCCTTCTTCCACCATTTTATCAAAACACAGAATAGAACCTGTTTGTAATACACCACAAAGAATGGTTTGTTCTCCCATTAAATCTGATTTTACTTCGGCAACGAATGAAGAATGTAAGACACCAGCCTTGTCTCCACCAGTCGCTACTGCATATGCTTTTGCCAATTCAAAACCTTCATTATTCGGGTCGTTTTCTGGGTGAACAGCAATTAAGGTAGGAACTCCAAATCCTCTTTTATATTCTTCTCTAACTTCAGAGCCAGGAGATTTTGGTGCCATCATGATTACCGTTAAATCTTCTCGGATTTTCATTCCTTCTTCCACAACATTAAAGCCATGAGAGTAGGAGAGAGCTGCACCTTTTTTCATCAATGGCATCACCTTATTGATTACTGAAGTGTGTTGTTTATCAGGAGTCAAATTAATCACTAAATCAGCTGAGGGAATCATTTCTTCGTATGTCCCAACTTTAAAATTATTTGAGCTTGCGTTCTTAAAAGATTGTCGTTTTTCCTTGATTGCTCCTTCGCGCAAAGTGTACGAAATATCTAAGCCCGAGTCTCTCATGTTTAAGCCTTGATTTAGGCCTTGAGCACCACAACCAACGATGACAATATTTTTACCTTCCAAGGCTTTTGYACCGTTTGTAAATTCTGAGGCTTCCATAAAGTCACAYTTACCTAGTTGTGTCAATTGGTTTCTAAGTGATAGCGTATTGAAATAATTTTTCATTCTATTTATTTTTTCTATTTAATTAATTGTGTTTTTGGAAAATTTTGTGCCTTCCAAGCCTTGTAATAGCATATCCGATTCGGAGTAATAATTTGCTTTTAGAACATCTACTTGTTTTTCTAACTGCTTGGTGATTTTTATAATTTGTTCTTCACTGGTATGTACTACAATTTTAAATCTTGAAATTCCTTTGACTTCACTTTCGGAAACATTTAGGCTTTCAATATTGATTTTTCTTCGCGTAAATATGATGGTTATCCTACTGAGCATACCCGGCATATTYTCCGTAAAAACGGATAGTTTAAATCTTTTTTCTTTCATGGGATTCTATTTTAATCGGATTTCTGACACTGCAGAACCTGTTGGAATCATTGGAAAAACATTGTTCTCTTTTCCGACCATAACTTCTAAAAAGTAGGAGCCTTCATGTGCCAGCATTTCTTTTATTGAGTCTTGTAAACTTTCTCGCTTGGTGACCTTTTTCGTTTTAATTCCATATCCCTCTACAATTTTTTGGAAATCAGGGTTTACCATTTCTGTTGATGCATATCTTTTATCAAAAAACAATTCTTGCCATTGCCTTACCATTCCTAAGAACTCATTGTTTAGCACGACCATTTTCACTGATGTTTTATTTTGGAGAATGGTTCCCAACTCTTGAATAGTCATTTGAAACCCTCCATCTCCCATCACAGCGATAACTTGAGAGTCAGGTTTTCCCATTTTCGCTCCAATTGCGGCGGGTAAACAAAACCCCATTGTTCCTAATCCACCAGAAGTAATCATTGACCTTGTTTGCTTAAACTTTGCATATCTACACGCCATCATTTGGTGTTGACCGACATCTGTAACAATGATGTTTTTTTCGTCTGACAATTCATTGATCTGATGAATAACTTCCCCCATACTCAAGATGTGAGTAGATGGATTTAATTCTTCATTGATAACCTCCTTTTGCTCTTCTTTTTCCAACATCCTGAATTGATTCAACCAATCTTTGTGTTCTCTTTTTTGAACAGCATTCGTTAATTCAATTAGACTTTCTTTTGCATCTGCAATTATGGCGACCTCCGTTTTTACATTTTTATCAATCTCAGCAGGGTCGATGTCCAAATGAATCACTTTTGCCTGTTTGGCATACTCTTCCAAGTTTCCAGTTACTCGATCATCGAAGCGCATCCCTATTGCGATTAGTAAATCACATTCATTCGTTAATTTATTCGGCGCATAATTTCCGTGCATGCCCAACATTCCAACGTGTAAATAATGGTCTGATTCGAGCACAGAAAGTCCTAGAATTGTGCAGGCTGAAGGAATCCCGGTTTTCTCAATGAAGGTCTTAAATTCACTTTCGGCATTCGATAACAATACGCCTTGACCAAATAATACAAATGGCTTTTTAGCTTGATTAATTAATAGTGAGGCCTGTTTTACCTTTTCCAAGTTCAATTTTGGCTTTGGGAAATAACTCCGCATTCCTTTGAATGGTTTGTAATCAAAATCAAGCACCCCGAATTGCGCATCTTTTGTGATGTCAATTAATACGGGTCCCGGCCGACCACTTTTCGCGATGTAAAAAGCTTTGGCAATTGCCATGGGAATCTCTTCTGCTTTGGTGACTTGAAAATTCCACTTTGTTACCGGCATAGAGATACCGATCACATCCGTTTCTTGAAACGCATCTGTCCCCAATAAATGACTTGAGACTTGTCCTGTTATACAAACTAAGGGCGTTGAATCAATCTGTGCATCAGCAATACCCGTAATTAAATTGGTCGCTCCAGGACCTGAAGTTGCGATACAAACTCCAACCTTCCCCGTAGCACGAGCATATCCTTGTGCCGCATGTGTAGCACCTTGTTCATGTCGTGTAAGGATGTGTTTGATTTGGTTCTCATAATCATAAAGAGCATCGTATACTGGCATAATTGCTCCACCCGGATAGCCGAAAATTAATTCTGCGCCTTCTTTGATTAAGGATTGAACGACAGCTTCAGCACCTGTCATTGTTTTTTGTTCTTGCTGTACTTTTTTTACTAATTCTACTGTTTCCATATTCTTATGGATTATGTTTTGGTGAAATGAGATTAAAATTCGTCTGTTACGCACCCCTTCGAGGCACATGAAACGGTTTTGGCATATTTATAGAGGACTCCTTTTTTATGCTTTAATTCTGGTTGTGACCAATTGGCTTTTCTTCTTTCAAACTCGTCATCAGACAGCTCAAAATCGATGGTATTTTTTTCTGCGTCAATCGTTATCAAATCACCATTTTTCACAAATGCGATTGGTCCACCAACTTGAGCTTCCGGAGATATATGTCCGACTACAAAACCATGCGTACCTCCAGAAAATCGTCCATCAGTAATTAAGGCTACATCATTTCCTAATCCAGCCCCGATAATCGCAGCTGTTGGCTTCAACATTTCAGGCATTCCCGGACCACCCTTTGGGCCTTCATAGCGAATTACGATTACGTCACCTTTTTGAACAATTCCCTTTCTTATTCCTTCATTGGTTTCATATTCTGATTCAAATACTCTCGCTTTTCCAGAAAACCTCAAGCCTTCTTTTCCTGTGATTTTTGCAACTGCTCCATCTGGAGATAAATTTCCTTTTAGTATTCTCAAATGCCCCGTTGCCTTGATTGGATTTTCAAGAGGTTTTATAATTTCTTGTCCAGGCGTTAAATCTGGTACTTCTTCTAAGTTTTCTGCTAGTGTTTTTCCAGTTACCGTTAAGCAGTCGCCATGCAACAAATCATTCTTCAATAAATATTTGAGCACTGCTGGAATACCACCAACTTCGTGAATGTCTTCCATTAAGAATTGTCCACTCGGTTTAAGGTCAGCGAGAAAAGGTGTAGTATCGGAAATTCGTTGAAAGTCAGACAGTGTGAAATCAATCTCTGCGGTTCTCGCTATTGCTAAAAAATGTAGAACTGCATTGGTAGAACCTCCCATTACCATTACCAATCGGATAGCATTCTCCAATGACTTTTTCGTCACAATATCCTTTGGTTTGATATCCTTTTCCAATAACAATCGTACTGCCTCACCAGCTTGGATACTTTCCAATTTCTTTTCATCGCTTTTCGCTGGATTAGAAGAATTATAAGGAAGCGACATTCCCAACGCTTCTATCGCTGATGCCATTGTGTTTGCCGTATACATTCCGCCACAAGCACCAGCACCAGGACATGCTTTTTCKATTATGTTTTGATATTCTTCCTGGTCAATTTTCCCTGCSACTTTTTCTCCCCAGGCTTCAAATGCCGAAACGATGTCCAGTTTTTTATCCTTGTGACATCCTGCAGCGATTGTTCCTCCATAGACCAAGATTCCTGGGCGATTGGTTCTAATCATCGCCATTAATGCTCCCGGCATATTTTTATCACAACCAACTACGGTTATCAAACCGTCATAAGACATACCTTCAACAACAGTTTCCATTGAATCTGCGATCACATCTCTTGAAGGTAAAGAGTAGCGCATTCCAGGAGTCCCCATGGAAATTCCGTCGCTTACTCCGATGGTGTTATAGATTAAGCCAACGAGATTAGCATTGGCCGTTCCTTTTTTTACTTCTAAGGCTAAATCATTGAGGTGCATGTTGCATGGATTTCCTTCATAGCCTGTGCTCGCAATTCCTACAAACGGCTTCTTAAAATCTTCTTTCGTTAAACCGATGGCATGAAGCATTGCTTTTGCCGCTGGTTGTGAGTCGTCTTGTGTTACTCTTTTGCTGTACTTATTTAGTTCCATTTCTGATTGTTTTACCCAAGTAAAAGTTGGGTAGTATTACACTAATTCAAATCGTTTATATTCATTTTTCTGTACTCTATTTTGATAAGCAGCAGCCAATTCGTAGCCCACTGTTTCTTCCCAAGGCAAATTGAATTTATGCTTGTCGAGACTCCCAATTGCAGCAACTTCGGTGGCTGTTCCAGTGAAAAAGGCACCATCCGCTTTGTATACTTCCTCAGGTGTAAAGAATTTTTCAATCACTTCGATGCCCATTTCTTTCGCTAGTTCAAAAATGGTCTGTCGCGTAATGCCGGCTAAAATATTCCCAAGTGGTGCGGTGTATAGTTTCTCGTTCTTTTCAAAGAAGAAGTTTGCGCCTGGACCTTCGGCCACGTTTCCGTTCATGTCAAGCAACAAAGCCTCATCAAATCCTTTCTGCTTAGCTTCTGTTGTTGCTAAAATCGAATTGGTGTAATGCCCTGTTACTTTTGCCTCAACAAAACACGATTTCGGATTTGGGCGTTGAAAAGAGGAGGTCATTAGTTTTAATGGAGAATCGCCTAAAAACCGACCCCACTCCCAAGCGCAAAGCATCACATGCACGCTGTCGGTTGGTTGCAACTGCATATTTTCTCCCAAATAAATGAGAGGCCGGATATAGGCATTGTCTAGTTTGTTTTTCTCAAGTAGCTGATACGTCAATTCGGTCAATTCGGTAACTGAGTAGCGTAAATTGATGTGCATTTTTTCTGCAGAATAATGCAATCGTTCATAGTGTTCTTTCGCTTTAAATATTTGGGTTCCACTGTCTGTTTTATACGAACGGATTCCTTCAAATACTCCTGCTCCATAATGCAAGGTCTGACTATAAAGGTTTGTCTGGCTATCTTTTGCCTTCTTCCATTCTCCATCTAAAAAGAGTACTGTGCTATTGTTGTAATACATAATTCACGTTGTTTTGTAATTTTTAGTCCAAAAAAAAAGCCCTTCTCATTTTTGAGAAGGGCTTCAATATTTTCAATATAAATCCATTCTCACCGAGGAGGTAAAATAATAATGACCACAATGACGATGACCGTTGATATCAGTGTCAAACTATTGAGAATGTTATTTAAGTTGTTACTCTTCATTTTTTATTTAATTACGAATTGAATCGATTGTGTTTACTTCTTTTTAGTCCAAAAAAAAAGCCATCCTTTAGGATAGCTTTTCATATATTTTAAATATTGTATCCTTATTAGCTGTGATTGTTGACCACGACTTTAATAATTGATAAAATAATATTTGTTCTTTTCATATGTGGCAACAAAGCTATGTTATTTAATTGGATTAAATCAAGAAAAAATTAGACTTTTTGAAAAATGAGGCATTATTATTGGGTTCTTTCCTGTGTGTAACGCTTTAGTAATCAGTTGTTATGGTGGCGTAGAAAATTAACAGGAAATTGTACTAATTCAATGTTTTTGGAGTCAATTTGTCTCATTGAATTCAGTTTCTAGTACTCGAGGTGGAACGAGTATTGAGCGTTTAGTACAACTGAGATGACAAATACCGATCACCGCGATCGCAGACAATTGCTACGATATATCCTTCGGTTAATTGTTCCGCCAACTTCAGTGCTGCAGAAAATGCTCCCCCGCTACTCATCCCAGCAAAAACACCGTGCTTTGAAGCTAAGTTTCGAGCTCCGATAGTCGCTTCTTCTTCAGAAACTTCTATAATCTGATCGACTTTATT
>NVXP01000098.1 GCA_002733985.1 Fluviicola sp.
CGCCAAGATCCATTATAATGGATTCTGAATTTAAGACAAAATGCTCGTCTCTAGCTTCACTTATTCTTGTTGAAATTCAAGACACAACCCAATATCCTCAGCCAATAAAAAGTTCGATATTTGTCCCGCTCTGGTACATCAAAGGAGGTTTTCGAAAGAAGGTCTCCTTTTTTTTACACCAATTTTCTCCTATAACTTCAAAATCAATGATCATTCGATATTCTGCAAGCTTCCGAGGAATGAATATTTAGTTTAATAAAAGCTGAAAGTGATTTATTGAGGAGATCGCAAACAATTTGTTATTTTTATCAAAGTGAAAACCTTCAATAAAATATTACCTATCTTATTTCTGAGCGTCTATTGCGCAGTGGTTTTTCACAATATTGTTCCTCACATTCATACCGATACGGCTGTACATGAAAGCCATCAAGAAATTGGGCATACTTCCCATGACCACGATCATGGGCATCACCATGCGAATCATGAAAACGAAAAAAGTACCTGGACCGATTATATTCTAGGACTTTTAGGAGATATTCAACATCCAGATTTAGGTGATGATCACTTTGAAAACTATATTGCTCAATCGACAGGTTTTGATCTTTCATCAACACATTATTGCTTAATTCCTGTTCATCCTGCATGGAATGTTACGTTCCCTGTACTTGAATTTGAAAAAACAAGTGATCATTTGGGGCATCCAAAGATTCTCTACGAACAGTATCACGTCTATTTAAGTCCTCTAAGAGGTCCACCTTCCATTTCTTAACGAAAGGCTGAATCCTTTCCTTTCCCTGCTTTATCTCAAAGGCGGGCGAAACTCGTTGTCGTTTATTAAAGTCTCGAAGGAGACAAATCAGATTTATGTATGAATTATAGACAAATAATCGCGCTTGTTGCGCTGTTAGCATCCAATTCCATGTATGCGCAGAACACGCTGGATCAAGCACTCAACTCGATTGCTGAGAACAACAAAACGCTGCAATCTGCCAATCAATATGTTGCAGCTAAAAGCTTGGAGATGCACACAGGCCTTACTCTTGATAACCCTTTTGTAACGGCGGATTACATGATCGGTAGGCCAGTATCTGGAGGGAATCAGTTGGATTTCATGGTCGTTCAAGCATTTGATTTCCCGAGTGTCTACTCCAGACAAAGCACTTTAGCTGATGAAAACGAAGCAATGCTGTCAATCCAATTGAAGGAGATTAAACAGAATATTCTTTTAGAAGCGAAAACGACCATTTTGGAAGTGATTCACTTAAACAAACAAGCATTGATTTTCCAAGAAAGAGTGGGAAGTAGCGTGAAGATCGTTGCGAATTACCAGCTCAAATTTGATGCTGAAGACATTAGTGCGCTCGAACTCAACAAGGCTAAAATTCAGTTGCTCAATTTTCAGTCGGAATTGCGGAAACTAGAGAATGAGGTGAAAATGAAAACACAGCACCTCACAGAATTAAATGGTGGTCTAGAACTCTTGATTGACGCCACAGAATATCCACTTCATCCAGTTGTTCCAGTTTTTGAGACACTCGAAGATTCCATTGAAGTGAACGATCCGAGATTGAAAGAACTTCAACAACAAGTTCAAATCTACGAATCTACACTAAGCCTTAACAGAGCATTGACTTTGCCCAAGTTTGAGTTCGGTTACCACTATCAATCCGTTTTGGGACAAACCTTTAATGGAGCGCATATTGGGGTGAGTATTCCTCTTTGGGAAAACAAAAACAAAGTCAATGCGGCAAATGCAAGTATTCAACTTGGAATGTTAGAAGTTGAAGAACACAAAACCGAACATTATTATGAAATCAAAGAGCTCTATCAACGTTACGAAAATTTGAAGCAAACAATCGACGATTACACAAATGTTCTTGGTGGAATAGACTCAGAAAAAATCCTTCTTCAATCACTCGAATTGGGAGAACTCAATTTCATATCCTACGCAATAGAAATCCAATATTTTTACTCCGCTAAAGACACCCTCTCCGATTTGGAAAAGGAATATCAACTCATATTAGCTCAATTATTTAAATATCAACTATAAACAAATCAACATGAAAAAAGTAGCATTTATTATTCTTACAAGCGCAATTTGCCTAGTTGGCTGCACAACAGAAACAGCTGATGACCACGGACATGATCATGGTCCAAATGGAGAACACTTTGAAGAAGAAGTCCACAGTCACGATCACGATGAAGATCAAGAACAAGAAGAGTTTGTAGTAGAAGAAGAGAAAGTACCAACTCCAGAGACTCCTGTTCAAAAAGAACCGATAGTAGAAGAACACGACGACCATGGACATGATCATAGTGAACATACACATGAGCACTAAATAATTAGACATGAAGTATAAAAAATCTTTCCTGCTCCTATTCTTGGCAATCAACATGGTTGGTTGTCAAGGAGCTCGAGATGAAGCCGTAAATGAAAGCGCCGAAGTGGTGACACTATCACACACGATTTGGACGGACAAAACCGAATTGTTTGTGGAGTTCAAGCCACTGGTGGTTGGTCAAAACACGCGATTTGCTGCGCACTTTTCGGAGATGGAACAGTTTAAAGCAATCACAGAAGGTAAAGTAACCGTCAGTTTGATAAAAAACAAAACTGGAATTCGCCAAACTGTAGATGCTCCTGATTCTCCAGGGATTTTTAAACCAAGTATTACGCCTAAAACTACTGGTATCTACACCTTGGTTTTCGAAATAACAACACCTACATTAACGGATAGAATTCAGATTGAAAATGTGGTTGTTTATGCAAACACCAATGAAGTGCTCAAAAATGTACATCCTGAAAAGGAAGATCCCAATGCGATCACTTTTCTAAAAGAGCAAGCGTGGAAAATGGAATTTGCGAATGCTCCCGTAGTTAGAGGAACGGTATATGATATCATCAAAACAGGCGGGAAAATTCTACCATCGCAAGGTGATGAAAAAACGATCATTGCAACCACAAGTGGAATCGTAATTTACGCATCAACTAGATCTATGGTTGGTACTGAAGTGAGCAAGGGTCAAACTTTGTTCACTATCACAGGTGGAAATTTAACGAACAACAACGTCGAAACAAGGTTCATTCAATCGAAATCGAACTACACCCGCGAGAAATCAAATTTTGAACGAAAGGGGCAACTTTTCGAGAGTAAAGCCATCTCTAAATCGGAATACGAAGAGGCACAGCGCATGTATCAACTCGCCGAGAGCGAATACAATAACTTGGCATCTAATTTCGGTGGAAAAGGGAAAATCATCAAAGCAAGCTCTGCAGGTTTTATTAAAACACTTTTCAAAGGAGAAGGAGAATACGTGGAAGCAGGCGAAGCATTGGCGGTGATCACACAAAATAAGCGTTTAACAATTCAAGCTGACGTGAGCCAGTTGGATTATCACAGAATTAATGAATCGAGTTCAGCCAATTTTTCATTCAATGGTAAAGCATACAGTTTGGCAGATTTCAACGGAAAACTACTATCGTATGGTAAAAGTGTGAGCGTTGAAAATCCAAAAATCCCTGTTTATTTCGAACTCGACAATACCGGGAATCTACTTTCTGGAAGCTTTATCGATGTTTGGATCAAAACAAACCCATCCTCTGCGACATTAAAAATTCCTGTTTTGGCAGTGATGGAAGAATACGGAGCATTTAGTGCATATGTTCAAGTTTCGGGTGAAAGTTTCGAAAAGCGAGAGCTTGAATTAGGAGTGTCAGATGGAATATACGTTGAAGTGATTTCAGGTGTTAAAGAAGGAGAGCGCGTAGTAACATTCGGTGCGTATCAAGTAAAAATGGCATCTATGAGCGGGCAAGTACCTGCACACGGACATTCACATTAATCGAACAGCTATGCTGAATAGAATACTAGAATTATCACTAAACAATCGTTTCCTCGTCTTGATGACAGCAGTTGTTTTGAGCGTATCAGGTGTATATGTCATTAAATCGATGGATGTTGATGTGTTCCCAGACCTAACTGCTCCAACGGTAACTGTTATGACGGAATCTCACGGAATGGAAGCCGAGGAGGTCGAACGATTGGTCACACTCCAAATTGAGACGGGATTGAACGGTTCGCCTGATGTTCGTAGAATTCGTTCTTCCTCTGCTGCTGGAATTTCCATTGTCTGGGTTGAGTTTGAATGGGGAACTGATATTTACAAAGCGAGGCAAATTGTAAGCGAAAAAATCTCTTCTATCAAGGAAAAACTACCAAGTGGAGTAGGCGAGCCAACGCTCTCACCTGTGTCTTCGATTATGGGAGAAGTGATGTTGCTTTCGGTAAGCTCGGATTCCTTGTCACCGATGGAACTAAGAACTATCGCAGATTGGGACATCCGACAACGCATCAAAGCGATTAGTGGTATTTCGAATGTGGTGGTGATCGGTGGTGAATTTAAGCAGTATCAAATTCTAGCATCGCCAGCAAAAATGGATTATTATGGCGTTTCTCTCAAGGAATTGGAAGAAGCTGCACGTGCATCGAATATCAATGCTACTGGAGGATTTTACAGCGAATTCGGAAATCAATATATTATTAAAGGTCAAGGTAGAATTCAAAATACAGAAGAAATTGCAGCCTCTTTTGTGAAATTAAAGGGGGAACAACCGATCACGATAGGCGATGTTGCTGAAGTGAAAATAGGCAGTGCTGACAAGATTGGTGATGGATCAATGAATGGTCAATCGGCGGTGATTTTAACCATCACAAAACAGCCAGAAACGAACACGCTCGATCTTACCAAAGCGCTTGATCAGGCAGTTGCAGAAATGAAGACCTCATTGCCTAAAGGAATTCAGATTAACAATCAAATTTTCCGGCAAGGTGATTTTATCGAAGGGTCGGTAAACAATCTCCGAACAACACTCTTGGAAGGAGCGTTATTTGTGGTGATTGTACTGTTTATTTTCTTGATGAATTGGCGAACAACTGTTATATCCTTGCTCGCAATTCCACTTTCGCTCGTTGTATCCTTCATTGTTTTGAAAGCATTTGGATACACGTTGAACACGATGAGTTTAGGTGGAATGGCGATCGCGATTGGAGCTTTAGTTGATGATGCTATTATTGATGTGGAAAATGTGTTCAAACGTCTCCGTGAGAATGTTTTAAAACCTGTTTCAGACAGAAAACCTATCATTCGAGTGGTGTTGGATGCTTCACGCGAGATTCGAAGCTCCATCATTATTGCAACGCTCATCATTATTGTTTCTTTCGTTCCATTGTTTTTCTTAGGCGGTATGGAAGGTAAGTTGCTCAAACCATTGGGTATCGCATTTGTTACTTCAGTGCTCACCTCTTTATTGATTGCAATTACTGTAACACCCGTACTTTGCAGTTATTTGTTGAAGAATGAAAAACTATTACTCAAACAGTCTCAAGGAACAAAAGCAGAACGATTTCTACAGAAGTACTACGGAAAAGCGCTTTCGAAATTTCTAAACTATCCAAAAATGACCATTGGAGGAACTGTTGTGATTTTCTTCATCAGCATCTTTTTCGCGTTGGGACTTGGGAGAAGTTTCTTGCCTGAATTCAACGAAGGTTCGCTCGTGATTAGTGTCGTTGGTCCACCAGCGATGTCATTGGAAGAAAGCAATAAAATTGGACTGATGACGGAGGGAATTCTGCTTTCAATGGCTGAGATTGACATCGTAACACGTAGAACTGGTCGAGCCGAGTTAGACGAACATGCACAAGGTGTGAACGCTGCCGAATTAGATGCACCCTTTCACTTATCTGAACGTTCAAAAGAAGCGTTTTTGGATGAATTAAGATCACGATTAACCAATGTGCCAGGGGTGAACATTACCATTGGAATGCCAATTGCGCACCGAATTGACCACATGCTTTCGGGAACGAGGGCAAACATCGCCATTAAAGTTTTTGGAACAGATTTGAATAAACTATTCACGACCTGTAATGAAATCAAAGACAATATTTCAGACGTTGAAGGAATTGTAGATGTGAATGTAGAGCAACAAATTGAGGTTCCTCAAATTCGTATTGTTCCGAATCGGGAAATGCTCGCTCGAAATGGTTTGACTGTACAAGATTTTACAGAATTTATTGATGTCGCATTTGCTGGTGAGCCTGTCTCGGAAGTGTACGAAGGACAAAAAAGCTTCGACATGGTTGTTCGATACGATACGACATCGCGAGGTGGAATTGAGAAGATGAAAAACGCATTAATCGACTTGCCAAATGGAACGAAAATTGCGTTGAAACAAATCGCACAAGTGAAGTCCGTGAGTAGTCCGCATACGATCAATCGCGAAAATGTGCAACGAAAAGTGGTGGTCTCTGCAAATGTCAGTGAGCGTGATTTACGAGGTGCGGTGACTGAAATACAAGAATTGATTAGTGAAAATGTGCAACTTCCTACTGGTTATCGCATTGAATACGGCGGACAGTTCGAAAGCGAAGAAAAAGCATCCTCGCTACTATTGGTTAGTTCAATCCTTGCTGCCCTTCTCATTTTTGTGCTCCTCTATTTCGAGTTCAAAGATTTGAAATTGTCGGCGATCGTGCTACTTAATCTACCCTTGGCATTAATTGGTGGGATTTTCATTGTCTATTTCACTTCTGGAATTATTTCGATTGCTTCCACAATTGGTTTTATCAGCTTATTTGGAATTGCTACGCGAAATGGGATTTTATTGATTTCAAGGTATCAAGCGCTGCAAAATTCGGAAATGAAAAAGATAGACCTAATCATGAAGGGGTCGATTGATCGATTGAATCCTATTTTAATGACAGCTTTAACGACTGCCTTGGCTCTGATTCCTCTCGCATTGAAAGGAACCGAAGCAGGAAATGAGATTCAAAGTCCAATGGCAGTTGTGATTTTGGGTGGATTGCTGACGGCGACGTTTTTAAATGTATTTGTCGTTCCATGTGTGTATTCATTGATCGACAATAGTAAGGATACGGATTGATTTGATTAAGCCGTAAGACACAAAGCAATATTCTCAGCCAACAAAAAGTTTGATAATTGTTCCGCCTTAGGTACAAAAGTGAGCATCATTGATGTTCACTTTTTTTATGAACTTATACGTCCTTTTATGATTGCCAATCAACGATCACAGGCAACCCCATTTTTTTGATCAATAATCCAATTAACATTAATGGAGCATAATTGTAAATTCCAGACCGACCGGTTCTTATTGACAATAGGTAAATATGTTTGGATTCTACAGGGGGCGAATGACGATACTAAAATTTGAAAAGGACGTAAGCTGAACTCTGTCCGTATGAATTCTAGATTATCCATTTGCCAATCGATATTTCATTTTCACCTTGGTCCCAACATTTATAACACTTTCTATACTGATAACTCCTCTATTCAATTCAACATATTCTTTCACAATTGACATTCCTAGTCCTGTTCCCTGTATGGTTATAACATTTGATGCTCGATAAAACGGAACGAATACATTAACGATTTCACTTTCCGGTATTCCCATTCCAAAATCTTCGATTAAAACTTCAAGTGAATCTTTTAGGAAGCTTATTTGGAGCACAGGAAAAGGTTGTCCTTCTGAATATTTTAGAGCGTTGGATACAATGTTTGAAACCGAGTGATCAAATAATTTACTGTCCAAATAGTACAATTGTATATTACCGATTACGGAAATTGTAATTTCATAATCTATAATTAGATTGTATCGGTTTAAGACTCTTTTACAGCAGTCAACAACATCTATTTTCTCATACAAAGGCTTAGTGCCTTTCATATTGGTCTTCCCTAAAAGTAGCACGTCATCCATCAAATTGGTCATATGTTTAATCTCTTTCCCTATGATTTTTGAGTGTTGCTCAATCGTTCGTTTAACTTCTGAATCAGCAGTTGTAGTTTTCATTTCCAATAAACCTAAGTTGGATTGGATAATAGTCAAAGGAGTTCTAAACTGATGAGAAGCTGTAGAAATAAAGCGGGACTTCATATCACTGAGTTCTTTTTCTATTGATAAAGCCTCTTTAAGTTTCAGTTCAGAGTTTTTAAGTTCAATTGTACGCTCTATAACCTTTTGTTTTAATCGTTTTGTAAACCTCTTTTTGTTCTCTGAAATTGCTCTTTTTTGTTCTGTGTATATCGTTATGTCTCTAAATATGCTTTCTATTCCATAACTACCTGAAGCATCTATATAACGCTTGCTATTGGTAATCATATATTTAATTTCACCATTCTTGGAGTACATTTGTTGTTCAAAATTGTGGCATTGTCCCGCATTAATGACCTCTTCTGTGTGATTTTTTGTGCTTTCAGGGTTGACGAATAGATTGACAATTGCCTCTCCAATTAACCCTTCCTTTTCATAACCTAGGACTTCAAATACCGACGAAGAAACCAGCTCAATATTGCCTTTACTGTTCGAACGAATTAAGACATCGATGAGTGAGTCAACGATTTCACGGTACTTCTCTTCATTAATTTTCAGTTCTATTTCTACTTTCTTCTGTTTCGTGATATCTTTTATACTCCCAATAGTTCTTAGTGGAATACCTGTAGTTGCATTAAAAGTTTTAGCAATGTGTTCGACATACTTAATTTGTTTTTCAGTATCAATTATTCGATGTTGTAGCGTACTGGTGATGCTTTCATTCATGACTCGGTCTATCCAATCCTCAAATTCATTAATATCATCAGGATGAATGATTCTTTTGAATGCCTCCCAAGTCAATGTGCTGTCAAAATCAATCAATAGTATTTCAGCCAAGCCTTTTGATAATGAAACGGTTCCTGTCGTCATACTTAATTGCCAAGTACCAACAGATGCGATTTTTTCAATCTCAATTGACATATGAGATTGGTAGTCAGAATCTCTTATTTTCTGACGTAGATTGTATATTTCAATCTCAAGTTCCATTTTATGCTTCTCTGCCATGTATTCAATTTCATTTTACCAATGGATTCAATTCTTGTTAAAGAGAATTTGTTCTGCGAGTTTTGTTCCTTCAATCCGAGCTTTTATTTTCAAATACGCCGTTTCACGGGGTGTCCCTAAGTCATCAGCAAAAGGAGCAAAGCCACAATCATCCGTTGTACCAAGTTGATTAACAGGTATATATTTCGCGGCCAGTAAAACACGATCTCTTACAACTTCAGAAGTCTCAATGATCGGATCAATCGGATTCGTTACCCCAATAAAAATGTGTTGATCGGGTTTCATATAGTGTTGGATTAGAGACAAAACTTGTTCTGGGTTTTTTTCAGTGGATAGGGATATGTAAAAATTACCAGCCTTAATTTTAAGTAGCTGGGGCAGTAAATATTTATATTCTACATCAGCACTGTGCGTTAAATCCAGATCGGCACCAGAGCATGTATGTATTCCTATTTTTGACTGTTCCTCTTTCGTGAGCTTTACAAGCGCCATATTAATTAATTCGACAAAATCGTTTAGTAATTCTCCAGAAGGATCCAGTTTCAGAGAGAAGCGCGCTTCTGTGAAATCGAGTTGTACTTTTGCTGCTCCCATGCTTAAGCATGTTCTAATTTCTTTTAGGTGTTCGTTGACAAGGTCATTAATAAACTCCATTTTGGTGTACCCTTTAATACCTTTTGCAGGATAGATAAGGCTTAACATGGAAGGAGATACCACTGCCTGCTTAACCTTAAGCTTAGTGTTTTCCAGAGTAGTTTTGAGATACTTATATGCGTACTCACTGTATTTGAATGGGTATTTACTGAGTTCAGGCATGTACCTGACATGACCGTCTTCAAACTTTAGCCCTACGGACCCAGGGCGTACGAGTTCGGAACAATGTAAGCAATAGGTGGGAAATCCATTAAATTTACGCTGTTCACCGTCTGTTATGATGTTAGAGCCGGTTTCTTCTAATTCTTTAATAGTTTGAATAGTTTCTTCTATTGCCATCTCCTCGAGCTCAGCTGCGCTAAGTTTATTCGCTTCGAATAATTTGTATGCGGCTACTAATTCTTTACGACGTGGAATTGATCCAACTTGCTCTGATTGAATTTTCATGTTAAATAACAGTAAGTTAACAAATAATATACATCTTTATTAATCTACAAAATATTCTGATTAAACCATTCTTAACTCTACTAATTGCAAGAATTGGGCTTGAAACAAGAAAATGGACACTGAGTTAAAAGTACATTTTCGTAAATGGAGATCATGCAAATTTGAAAGCTCACGATAGATGAATAATGAGTTTCTGTTAACCAATTTTTACATTTCATAAATGACCTAATATTCCCTGTTTATTGAGTTTTAATTGAAATTAACTCTAAGAGTTTTGACTCGTTTGGTGTGCGAAAAGTTTTGTAATCATTTGATTTACAGAGAGTTTTTTTTGTTTTGTAGCGTGTGATTTAATGCTGAATTTTTTAGATCAATCTTTTTTCGAATCAAAGTGGTGCATTTATTAAGATTAAATTGAAATAGTCGTTCAAGATAATTATTGCGCGTTTGACCTTCAAAGATGACCATTAGGAAAGGGGTGCATTACGAATGTAAATTCGCACGAGGATAATACGGGGAATAGTTAATGTTTTTAGGATCAAGAGTTTAAAGTGAAACCTTAAGCTCTCTACCATTTCTTACTACTACTACTACTACTACTACTACTACTACTACTACGCTACATCTGCTATTCATTAAACTACTAATTAACAGAATGAATAATGAGACATTTAACTACGAAAACAACACTCCTAATTATCGCAATAAGCTTTTTCCTATATGGAAATTTGCATAGTCAGGTAAAAATCGGAAATAATCCAGCAACAATTGATGCAAGTTCATTGTTAGAACTTGAGAGCAACGATAAGGGGTTTTTAATCCCCAGAATGAGCACCATCGAAAGGGATGCAATTTTTAGCCCAGCGACTGTATTGCACGTCTATAACACAACTACTTCGTTATTCGACTATTATGACGGTACCATTTGGAGGTGTATTTCGGTCCGGATAAATCACGTATTGGTTCAAAGTAGTGCTGACTTTCCTGCAGCAGTTGCTGGAGTGATCACCTTAGATTCCACTATTTCTTATGAAATAAATGGGCTGATTATCGTATCCGATAAAGGAATGGGGGATGAGTAATTTTGAACTCATCTCGACTTGCATCAAAATTGGTAATAGAAACGATTGAAAGTTCATTTGGCAATAGAGCGAAAAGGGATGAAGAAAACGCAGGTGCAGCATCTACCTTTTTCTGAAGAACTGAGGAATTCTCCAGTTGCTCATTACTACAACATGATTTAGTTGAAATTGATTCTTTGTCTGAAGGTCTCGTGTTTTTGTCACAGCAAGAGCCTCGATATGATTCAACCATCTTTGAACATGAAGCCTTATTTCCAAGGAAAGAAACCGACTTTAATTCATCTTGACAAAAGTGAAAATCAACAGAATATGAAAACGTGGAATTGGAGAATAGAAGCAATACTAGGAAACCTAGTACTAGACTTTTCATATACTTCAACATCGTTTTCATCGGGACCAATGTACATCATTATTTTAATTTGATACGTTTGAATCAGGAGCTATTCTTGAATTCCTTAAGAGCTATATCGATGTTCTTTCTTATCGAGTTGAGATAATTTACACATTGCTATTTATCTCTTTTTAAGCCCAAATTTCAATGCCTAATCCCATATCATCAGCTAACAAAAGTTCAATGTCAGTACTACTCTGGGTGCATTAAAAGAGGTGTTAGGCGATGGATCCACATATCTATTCTTTAGATACGAAGGAGTATTAAGTGATTTCGTTTTTTACCAAATGAAATAAGAATAAACCATTTGACAGAAAATCAAGAAGTCTCAGCAAGAAGTTCTTGCTGAGACTTTATTAAAATTTATCTTTTTAAGCTATCATTGAGAACTAGTTATATTTCTCAATATCCCTTCGCTCCTAAAGTTTAGTGCTACCTGATCAAATTCACTAAACCGTTCACGGTTTTTCTTTCGTCGGTGTCTAGAGTTTTAAACTCAATTTTCCAAGAGTATGTTCCATCTGCGACTATGGTTATGTCATCGCCATATGAGCCATTCCATCCAACATTTACATCGTGAGATTCAAAAATGATTTGGCCCCAACGGTTGAAAATTAACAATTCGAAATCGTATGGATCATATCCAGAATGGAAGACCGGTTGGAAAGTCGGGTTGTGACTATCATCATCTGGTGTGAACGTATTCGGTACATAGAACAATAAGATCTCTTTAACATCTATTGTTAATGAAGTGGAATCAACACAACCATAAACAGGTGAATATGCCCACATCTGTACTTGGTAACTATTCGAACTCTCTTCAGGGAAGTTGTGTGTTGGATTTTCTGCAGTTGATGAAGCACCATCTCCAAAATTCCAACTGTAAGTTGAAGCATTCGTAGAATTATTCGTGAACTCAACTTCTGTATCGATTGTTTGTACTTCTGTTGAAGAAACTTCAAAAGATGCTACAGGATCGTCTTCTACAAAGATATAATCATCGTAAATGACAGAATTTGTACATCCATTTATTGATGTTACTGTCAGACCAATATCGTACAGACCTTCAGACTCGAAGTTATAAGATGCCCCATTACAATCTCCGGTTATTGGAGAACCATTAACTGTCCAGTCACAATCAACAAATGAACTTGATGTTGTAGAGGTACTGTTAAAATTAATCTCAATAGGAGCACAGCCTCCAAAAAGGTCTGCATTGAAACTCACATTCGGTAGATTTTCCATCGTAACGATTACATCATCAGTTGAAAGACAACCCAAATTGTCAGCCGTAACTGTATATGTAATAGTAGATCCCGGTATCCATGGGAATCCGTCAATTATACTGTTGTCCCAAGAAATTGGCATTCCCCATGGATTGTTGGCATTCAAAGTCATCCAGTCGCCTACACAAACAATTGCGTCAGGACCAGCATCAATAGGAGGATATACAGCCAATATTGTAATCTCTTGAGTAACTAAAATTTGATTACCACAGTTATCTGTTACACTGTAAGTTCTTGTTATTTTCTCGCCATTACATACATTTCCATCAGAAACATCACTTACCCATGCAACTGTTGGAATACCAACACAATTGTCTGCTTCGTCAGTTACAACAAGTGGATCTGGCGCTGGAACATCCATCGACCCAGGAACTGATATATCAATAGGGTTTGAGGCCGTTGGTGGAACATTATCATTAATTGAGAATGTGTACGTGTAAATTGAAATATTACCAGCACAATCCGTGTAGGTGAAAGTGAATACTTTATCTCCAATACAAACTGGATCAGCATTCTGAGTCATAACAGGAATAATCGTATTTCCACAAACGTCGGTAACAGCTGGCGCAGTTGGTGTATACACATCTTCGATACAAACAATACTTTCTGATCCGTTTGCTGGCACCGTAGGTGAAGTCGTTAAGTCGATTGTATACGTGTAAGTGTAGACTGAAATATTGCCCGCACAATCTGTATAAGTGTACGTGTAAATTTTGTCTCCCTCACAGAGTGGATCAGCGTTCGATGTTATTACTGGAACAATATTATTACCGCATTCATCTGTTACTACTGGAGCCGCCGGTTGAATTGCGTTTGCAATACACTCAACAATTGAAGTTGCATTGGCTGGAACAATCGGTGTGGCAGATGGAATAATAGTAATTGTTTGAGTTACAGTAATTGTGTTTCCACAATCATCGGTAACCGAATATGTTCTGGTAATTGTCTCTGGGCAAGAGAGGCCATTTGACACGTCTGAGACAAAAGCTACGATTGGCGCGATACCTGAATTGTCAGCTTCGTCAGTAACAACTGTCGGATCTGGAGCTGGTAAATTAGCAAAACACGATACAGTAATGCTCAGTGGATTACTCGCTGTTGGTGCAATAGCATCAGCAATTAGGATTAAATGATCTACCTCAATAAAGTTTCCACAGTCATCTGTTATTCGATAAACCCTAGTTATTGTTTCCGGGCAAAATCCTCCGTCAGAAGATTCACTAATCAATGTGACCGTTGGGGTGATTGTACAATTATCTGCTTCACCCGTTACAACAGTAATGTCTACTGGTGGTACTGGGTTACCATTTATTACGTTAGTCGTAGTTGGATTACTTCCTGTAGGTGGCGTTGTATCATCAACCGTAATTATTTGAGTTACCGTTGTACTATTTCCACAAGCATCTGTGTAAATCCAAGTTCGTGTGACCGTTCCACCACAACTGCCTCCAGCTAGAGCTCCATCTGCACCGGTTATTGTACCAACTCCATCGCAGTTATCGGTCCAACCAAGATTTGTCATCGCAGGAAGGTCTCCAACACACTCTACTGTAATGTCAGCAGGTGGTATAGCTAAAACTGGATTTTGAGTGTCATTAATTGTGATTGTCTGACTTGTTGTTCCTACATTTCCACAAGCATCAGTGTAAGTCCATGTTCTAGTAATCGTTCCTCCACAGGTGTTACCGACAAGTGCTCCATCTACACCAGTTATTATTCCAGCGCCATCACAGTTGTCAGTCCAACCAAGGTTTGTCATAGCTGGTACGTCGCCACTACATTGAACAGTGAGATTGGCGGGTGCCGCTGCAAAAACAGGATTAGTTATATCATTGATCGTAATTATTTGTTGAACTTCAATGAAATTCCCACAACCATCTGTTACTCTATAAGTTCGTGTAATTACTTCAGGACAAGTTCCATTATTTGAAACATCACCAATATAAGTCACGATAGGTGCTAATGTAAAATCATCAGCTTCATCAAATACATCTGCAATATTCGCTGCAGGGACATTCCCTATACATTCAACGTTGACAGCAGGTAAATTTGAAGCTGTTGGTGGCAAATCCATTGTAACAGTCATTTGATCCGTTGCAGTACAACTATTATCTGTTACCGATATAGTGTATGTCGTTGTCGCAGCTGGTGAAACAGTTGCTTGACCGTTATCTCCTCCACTAATTGTTCCAGATCCAGCCCCATTATCCCAAGAATATGTTGCTCCATTATCTGGACTAACTGGGTTAGCTCCAATTGTAATAGGTGCTGAACCTTGACAATAAACCATGTCTGGACCTGCATCAACTGTTGGACCTGGTGGAACAACAATTGTTATGTTATCTGTACATGCCACTACACCATCTGTGTAGGTGATTGTGTACGTAGTTGTACTTGTAACTGTAACTGTCTGAACTGGATTATCTGAAGCAGGAGCAAGGTTATCCCAATCATAGTAAAAAGCTGCACAACCAACGGCTGCACTAATCACTACATTATCAATTCCCCAATTATCACAGCATGTACCTGATGAGTTGGTTTGAATCCATTGAAATTGTGTATTGGGTGTCTGCGCTCCTGCTGGAATAGCAATATTATAAGTATCCCAGCTGGTTAATGCTGGATCATATCCTCCATTTGGAGGCCAATATTGAATGAGAATCCATGTAGCTCCACCGTTTGTAGAGTACTGTAGAGTTACCCCTTCGTTCGGAAGATCTGGACCTTCACAAGGGGAGGCCCCTCCTTGAGTAGAGTATACCATGTCGAATGTGATTGAACCTCCACAAGCTACATCAAATCCAACCGTGGTTAAATTAGGTGTTCCTACAGATGTAGATGCCCAATAATAAGGAGTGCCATCGATTCCTGGTCCACAAGGTTGAGAAAAGATAGCGCCACCTGTTGAAGCCCAGCCAGGGCCAGCGACCCCGAGGTTAAAGTCATTACTAAGCACAGGCAATACGGCATCTCCAATTGCGGTTAAATCAACCGTAACCCCATTACAATCCCCTCCGGGTTGTATGACGGAAAAGATGGAAACACTGCATTGGCCAAAAGCAGAATTCCCAAGAAACATGGACACCGCGAAGCCAATTAATAGTTTGTAATTTGAAAAGAACATAAGTAATAGTCGTTATTAGGTTGGTTTTAGTCTAAATACAGGTTGCTGAATTTAAACCCTGTCAACTTGGAATTATTTGTGTAGTTAGCATCAATAAATTTAGAGAATAAGCGAAGTTCATTTGGGGCACCAAATGTGCATTCTCCCTCCACGCTTTCAAGTGGGGCGAGTTTGTAGTGCCATTGATATTCACCAATTCCACATGTTTTACAATCATTATTGTAGAATAAATCCATCTCCCAGTTGAGAGTGATTTCATTTTGTGTTTTATTCGTAAATCGCAAGAAAAAATATTGCTGATCTATACCCGAGTTCAGATGACAATCTGTTCGTTTATATTCGATTGTAAATTCCTGATTGTCGACGTATGTTATCCAATTAAAATCATTGTTGTCAACGATTTCGACATGATTTGTAGAGGTTTGAGCGAAGACAGAAACGCTAAACACCAGGTAGGTTAAGCAAAGGAGATATTTCATAATAGTTGAGACGGTTGATTTTTGGAAGAACATGAATAGTGATTTCTTCTCGATCAACGAAATAAAAATAACGAATGATTTAACACAAAGCCCACTTCCCTCTTTGAGAATTCCGTATCGACTCTCTCGTTGAATATTTAGTAGTGCTCATCGAATATTGATTTTTAGTAGTTCAATTTTTTTGTGATAAAAACTAGGTAAATAGCCCTAATGTGTTGAAAATTGTTTCGATTTATGTTAAACAAGAAGATGTTTCATAAGTTAGGATTGCAGTAGTTGAGGTAAATAGTTGGTTAAAGTGAACGGATAAATGACACGCGGATCATGTGATTTGAAATTATTCCGCAAGTTTCGTACGATGGAACATTGAAAATAAATGGAGGGATTGTTGAAACAGTAGATGAAGCTAAGGTGAAATTAAGCAGATACAGGAAAAGTGAATTCCCTGAATGTTTTTCGAATCCAACCCAGCTCTTCTTGCCATACCATGTTATCTCCTATGCTTGTACTGCACAAATGATTACGTCCAACAGATAATTCCTTTCTGCCGAATCTTCCTAAGAATATGCCAACTGTACATTTCACATATTTAAGCAGTTTTAGCGCGCTCTATTTGGTCATAACATTGATTACATTTAAGTTCAAATCAAAGAAAATTATGAGAAATTTATTTATTACAGGAGCCGTTGCGTTTGGACTTTTTTTAACCGCTTGTTCCGCAGATGTAACAACTGAAAATGGAGAGCCGATTGTTGAAAATGGAGAATCGGAATCAACTTCGATGACATGTGCAGAACTTGAAGCACAAGCAAGTGACTTGGAGGGAAAAGAAATCACGATTAAGGCCATCTGCTGGGGAAGTAGTAACAAATTGGATGGTGATGTTTCAGTGAACCTTGGTGACAATAAATTGGAAGGAATGCAACAGGCTCATGTTGTCGCTAATTTTAGCGCAGATAATGCGGAAGTAGCAAAAGCAATTGAAAAAGATGCTGAAGTCACGATCAAAGCAACAGTTGGTAAAGTAGATTATGGAGCTGTTCAATTGAACAATCCTGAAATAGTTAAATAGATCAGGACGTATCAATTTTCAAAAGTAGGAGGGACACACGTGTCTCTCTTTTTTATGGAGTATGGTTTCTTTAAAGTATTTGGGCGTTCGAGCGGGCTTTACGCGAAAAGTCCAGTAGGGCTTTCTGCTCTAATCCCTAACGCTGCATTCATTTCATAAGACTAAATCCAATCCACAACTAATTAAGTCTAACGTTTTGGAACTAGTAACCGTACGGCTCTTTACTGAAACTAGTTTCTCGAAAATAGGAATGATTTTTTAGATTGAATTGATCAAAGCGAAGTAGTAAGCCCGTATGGTTTTTAGTGGCTGTTATAGACACTTTTATTTTGTCATCTGTTTCAATCTGTCAATAATGGTCGATTGAAAATAATAAATTCTATCATCATTATCTTTTTCCCAAAAATCACGATTAATTAATTTTTGCTCTGAATTAGTGTCATGTAGTCCTGTGTATCCTACGAGTGCCAATGTTGAAGAAGCCGGTTTAGTATTACTTTCTCTAATCCAAATCTGAATGATTTCGTTTTTTGTCTCATCAAAAAGGCTCATATAATACCAATATGACTGTCGGCCATTAGTTAACTCGGAATGATTGAAAACAACAAAACTAGGATTATCCTTTTTAAATTTGTCAATAGCTTCAATTAGGACTTTTTCCGAAACGCGAAAATTCCAAGTTTCTGCGTACGGAAAACTCCCAGCAAACCCTCCTATTACTCTTCTCTTATACTCTTTGATGACATCTAGCTTGTATTGAGTTGAATCTAAATTAATGGTGACGTAAACAGATGTGTCTTGTGCACCCATTTTGGGCCATAGTTCTCCAATTGTATCATTCATGGATTCAGGCCAGTTAATAACGTCCTGTTGAATTGCTCGTTTTAAACAGCCAAATTCTTCATCTGTGATTTTGTAGTAATCTTCGTTAATTTTAATCGATTCGAATAATTCCATCATTTCCCGTGCCTCCTTATTTACAGCACTGGTATCAATCTGTGAACGTACAGATTGTTGAATACATAGGATGCAGAAAATGATTACGAGATTCTTCATATTGTCTATAACGTTTAACTAAACTCAGCCTACTAACAGCATAATCCAATGCAAGAGAAAGTGTAGCTTTTGAAGGGGAATGGTAAGTGACCTATCCGTCTAAAAATCGAACCTACCAACAGCATAATCGGAAAATCTGATATTCGGACAATCGGATAATCTAAAAATCCCCCTTTCAACAAAAAAACTCCAAAAAAGAACAACCTACCATTAGCATAATCTAATGATCTAACGCCAAGCGTCTAAATATCTAGCCTCCCAACAGCATAATCTAATGATC
>NVXP01000099.1 GCA_002733985.1 Fluviicola sp.
ATTCGAACGAGTGACATAAACAGAGGTGTTGTACTATTGAAGGAAGCTAGAGAAGTGTTTTCTAACCTCGACCTGGTCGTATTGTTATCTGAAACGGAAAACGAATTAGGGAATGCTTTTTTTTTGCAAGGAAATTATAATCAAGCATCACGATATTATTTTACTTCAATTGTCCATGGTTCTCAGACATCAGATATTACAGCTAGATATAACGGTATGATCGGTTTTGGTAAAACTGTTTGCGCAATTGGAGATACTGCTAAAGGATTGCTTTTTATTCAGGAGTATTTGGAACGTTGTATACGGGATCGTAAATTTGAATCAGCATCTGATGCCTGCGGATATCTGGGAATGATTGCAGGATTGAATGGTAGAGTTGAACTAATGTCGGCATATTACAATCGAGGCATTCGATACGCGAGTAAATCAGATTCAAAAACACATCGCGCAAATGCATATACGAATAAGGCAATAGACTATTTTTATCACGATAAAGTCGATTCAGCGAAATATTTTTTTTACGAAGCCTTGTCGATAAGACAGGAAGTTGGAGCTACTAGACCAATTGTTGAGAGTTGGTATAATTTAGCTTTATTGAATATAGAATTGAAGAATTTCGATCAGGCTAAAGGATTTGCTGAAACAGGAGAGCTACTAGCCAGGAATGGAGGAATTAGATCTTGGCAATTGGACTGTTTGAAATTACTCCTTGAAATTTCTGAAAACACACATAACTTATCAGAAATCAGAAAGATTAAAATGGATATTGATCGAATTCAAAACGAACTTGAGAAAGTCGGAACGTTGGACGACCAAATCATTGATACTGCTGTTGAGTTTACGGCCCTTAATAGTACACCTATTCGTCAAAGTTTTTTTTGGGAGTTAATCGCGGTTTCATCTCTAGTTTTAAGTTGTGGACTTATACTTTATTTGGAAAGAGCTAATTCAGCTTAGGTGGATATTCAAGTTTAAAAGTAGGGACGGTTACTTCGAATAGTTCACCGTCTTGCATATTAATGAAGGTATAAAATCCTTTCATCATTCCAATTTCAGCACTCAGTTCACATCCGCTTGAGTAAACAAATGTTTCTCCCGATTTTAATATAGGTTGTTCTCCAACTACGCCTGAGCCACTAACATATTTAGCTTCACCCAAACTATCGAAGATGTACCAATCACGAGATTGAAGCTGCACTACAAAAGAGTTTGTGTTTTGAATTTCAACGCGATAATTAAAGAAATATCGAGATTCCAAGACTTCTGATAAATCAGTCCTAAAACTTGTCTTAATTGAAATCTGAACGCCTGATGTAGTTAACGTATTCATAAATCTTAATGTTCGAGTTAGGTCTAATATAGGAATCTTTACGCGAGTTAAACCCTTCTCATTTCTTTAAAGACGAAATTAGAATTGAATTGGTGAAGTAGATTGTGTTAGTTTAGAATGATTCTAAACTGTCGTTTTAAGCCATCTTGAGGGCATACAATGTTAGCCGAGCCTATGAAATTTTTATTTTTGCGTTTAAATTTTAAACGCTTTAGAGCATGTCAAAATCAATAAAGCTCAAGAAAGGCTTGGACATAAGGTTGGTAGGAGAAGCTAAGGCTGTGAAGTCGAAGTTAGCTGCGCCCACAATAGTGTCCGTAAAACCATCTGATTTCCACAATATGACCCCGAAAATGGTGGTTAAGGAAGGGGAGTCAGTGAAAGCTGGTAGTATATTATTTCACGATAAATACAAAGAATCAATCAAATTTGCGTCTCCAATTAGTGGAATCGTAAAGGCGATTGTGCGTGGTGAGAAGCGCCGAATAATGGAAGTACTCGTTGAATCAGATGGCCAACAGGCATTTGAATCTGGCTCAACTGGAAAAATTTCAGAAATGTCAGTTGAACAGGTGAAGGAAACAATGCTAGCCTCTGGCTTGTGGCCGTTCCTTAATCAGCGACCTATCGATGTTATTGCCGATCCTGAAAATGCGCCGAAAGCAATTTTTGTTTCTGCGTTTAGCAGTGCACCGCTTGCTCCCGATTACAATTTCCTTCTTCAAGGAAAGGGTGATGAGTTTCAAGCTGGTTTGGATGCTTTAGGGAAATTAACTTCCGGAAAAGTACATTTAACACTTAATTCTGATGGAGCTTCTGATGAGGTTTTTAAGAATGCTAAGGGGGTTGAGATTAATAAAATTTCAGGTATGCACCCTGGTGGAAACGTCGGGACGCAAATTCATCATATTGATCCAATCAATAAAGGTGAGTTCGTTTGGACTGTAAATGCTCAGGATGTCGTAATTATTGGGCGTTATTTTCTCACGGGGAAATACGATGCTAGAAAAGTGATTGCACTTACAGGGTCAGAAATTAATGATCCACAATACTTTGAGATAATTAGCGGAATTAACGTTCGTGAGATTCTTTCTGATAAAATTTCATCTGACAACGTTCGTGTTATTAGCGGTAACGTTTTAACAGGAAATAAAATCGATCAGGACGGTTACATTGGTTTTTACCATAACGAAGTAACAGTGATTCCAGAAGGTGATCACTTAAAGTTCGTTGCAACGAAAGGTTGGATGTCACCTGGATTTGATAAGTTTTCAAATTCAAGAACATTCCCAACTTGGATTCTTCCAAAGAGCAAGAAATTCCGACTCGATACAAATACTAACGGTGAAGAAAGAGCTTTTGTTATGACAGGAGAATTAGAACGAGTTTTTCCGTTCGATATTCTTCCAATGCACTTAGTAAAAGCAGCCATCACTGATGATATCGATGGAATGGAGAATTTAGGGATTTACGAAGTGGCTCCCGAAGATTTTGCTTTGTGCGAATATGTATGTACTTCAAAAATTGACATTCAAGATAAAATCCGACAAGGTTTGGATTTGATCGCTAGTGAGTGCATGTAGGACTTAAAATTAGAAGACGTGAAATTTTTAGAAAAAATCGTTCACAAACATGAACCGAAGTTTGCCAAAGGAGGAAAACTCGAGAAATGGAACCCTATCTTTGAATCGTTTATTACGCTGGCGTTTACTCCAGCAATAACAACGAAGAAAGGATCACACATCCGTGATGGGGTAGATTTGAAACGTACAATGATGATGGTCATCTTGGCGTTGGTTCCTTGTTTGTTATTTGGTATTTATAATACAGGTCACTACGAGCTAGTGGCAGAGTTGGGGGATCGTTCCCTTCCTTATTTGGATCAGTTTTGGTCGAAGGTTGGAGCTGGAGCGTTCGTAGTGTTACCACTAGTAGTGGTTTCCTATGGTGTTGGTTTAACTGTTGAGTTTATCTTCGGTTTTATCAATGGTCACTCACTTCATGAAGGATTCTTAGTGTCAGGGATGTTGATTCCTCTTGTAATGCCTGCTGATGTTCCGTTATGGATGGTAGGAGTTGCAACAGTGTTCGCAGTTGTGATCGGAAAGGAAATCTTTGGTGGAACAGGAATGAACATCGTTAACGTTGCCCTTACAGCACGTGCGTTCTTATTCTTCGCATATCCAACTTCAATGTCTGGTGACAATGTGTGGATGGCAGGAAAAGAAGTTGATGGTTTTACAGGATCAACAGCTCTTGGAGATTTAGCATCGTTTACGACCGATAAGATGGTCGTGGCAGGAGATGACACAATTAAACAAACCGGTGAAGCCGTCCTCGCGGCATTCGAGAATAGTTACTCGATGATGGACTCTTTCTTTGGAATGATTCCTGGTTCAGTTGGTGAGACATCGGTGATTGCTTGCTTGGCAGGGGCTGTTTTATTAATCTTCACAGGTGTTGGCTCATTAAGAATCATGCTCTCTTTCGCAATTGGAGGATTCGTTGGTGGTTTATTGATGAATGCACTTGGTACTAATCCTTATATGGATCTTCCAGCAGCGCATCACTTATTGATTGGTGGATTCGCATTTGGAGCCGTATTCATGGCAACAGATCCAGTAACTGCATCTCAAACGGCAACTGGAAAAATAATCTATGGTTTCTTAGGTGGACTCATCGCGATTCTTATTCGTGTATTGAACCCTGCCTACCCAGAAGGAGTCATGTTATCAATATTGTTCATGAATGTCATGGCACCAATTATTGATCACTATGTGGTTCAAGCAAATATTAAACGAAGACTTAAACGACTTAAAACAGCATAATCATGGCAGTTAATAGAGACAGTAACGGATATACGTTCGCCTTCGCAATTGCTTTAGTAGTTGTCGTTGGTACATTATTGGCCTTGATTGCCATGTGGACGAAACCATTCCAACAACGGAATGATGAAGTGAAAAAGCAATTGGATATTCTTTCAGCTATGATGAATACTGATTCATTAGGTATCACTCGAAAGAATGCTGAAGATGAATTTACGAAATACGTTGATTTGAATGATGCACTTGTTCTTGATGCTCAAGGAAATATCAAAGAAGGTGTTGAAGCGTTTGAATTAGATATTAAGAAAGAGTTCAAAGACAAGAAGCTAGATAAGAAAGATCGAAACTACCCATTGTTTATCGCGAAAAAAGATGGTAAAACATTTTATATACTTCCTATAGTCGGTAAAGGTCTTTGGGGTCCAATCTGGGGGAATATTTGTATTGGTGAGGATATGGAAACAATCGTTGGTGCATCTTTTGGTCACAAAGGAGAAACGCCTGGACTTGGAGCTGAAATCAAACAGCAATTCTTTATTGATCGATGGATAGGAGAGAAAATCTCTGATGAAAACGGTGAATTTTCAAAATTCGAAGTCGTGAAAAATGGTTCAGGCCACAAACCATCTAAAGTTGATGGTATTACAGGAGGAACGATTACATCAAAAGGTGTTGAGGAAATGGCAAATCGTAGCATGCAAGTGTATGTTTCTTACTTTAAAAACTTGAAACAATAGTATCATGAGTGATATAGCAGAAAATAAAAAAACTCCTAAGGAGCCATTGTTCTCAAAGAAGAACAAAAAGCTAGTTACCGATCCTTTAACTGACAATAACCCAGTTACAATTCAAGTATTGGGTATTTGTTCAGCGCTTGCAATTACTGTTCAGGTAAAACAAGGTGTTGTCATGGGATTAGCAGTAATTTTTGTACTTGTTTTAGGAAACTTAATCATCTCTTTATTGAGAAACTTGATTCCTTCTCGTATTCGGATCATCGTTCAGTTGGTGGTTGTTGCTTCTTTGGTAATTATTGTAGATCAATTGTTGGCCGCTTTCATGCCCGATGTCTCTGAACAACTCTCAGTATTTGTTGGTTTGATCATTACGAATTGTATTATCATGGGACGTTTTGAAGCCTTTGCAATGGCGAACAAACCTTGGCCTTCTATTATGGATGGTTTCGGAAATGGATTGGGCTATGCCGGACTTTTGGTTCTTGTGGCTGTATTTAGAGAATTATTCGGGTCAGGAACTCTTTACGGATTCCCAATCTTTGGCGATTACATCACAGGTTCTGGGTTGTACTCGATCGGATATGTTAATAACAATATGATGATTCTTCCTCCAATGGCATTGATCATTGTTGGTGTAATTATCTGGATTCAACGTTCTAGAAATAAATCATTAATCGAAGAGCATTAGTCATCTGACTAAAACAAATTAGAGTTATGGAAAGTACTTTAGATATATTCGTAAAAGCGATCTTCTCGGAAAACATGATTTTCGCTTACTTCTTAGGAATGTGCTCTTATCTAGCCGTTTCGAAGACAGTAAAAACAGCAGTAGGACTTGGAGCAGCAGTTATCTTCGTTTTGTTGGTAACCGTTCCTGTGAACTACTTACTTGAGAACTACTTATTGAAAGAAGGGGCATTGTCTTGGCTAGATCCAAACAGTGATACTCTTGCTAACATGGATTTGAGCTTCTTAGCTTTCATCATGTTTATTGCCGTTGTAGCATCAATTGTACAGTTAGTTGAAATGTTGGTTGAGAAATTCGCTCCTGCACTTTATGGTGCATTGGGAATTTTCCTTCCATTGATCGCTGTAAACTGTTCAATTTTGGGTGGTGCACTCTTCATGCAAGATCGTCAGTATTCGACAATCTTGGATGCAACAGCATTCTCCCTTGGTTCTGGGATTGGTTGGTTCATCGCCATTGTTGCGATTGCTGCCATTCGTGAAAAGATTCGTTACTCGAATGTGCCAGCACCACTTCGTGGATTGGGAATTACATTCATCATCACAGGATTGATGGGAATCGGATTCATGGCTTTCATGGGAATTAAGTACGGAAAAGACGAGGCGCCTGAGAAAGTGGCGATTACAACAACAATAGATATAGATAAACCTTAAACTGACTAGAAATGGGATTAACATTAGCTATAACAATTGCGGCATTTTTATTGGTCGTTTTGACCTTAGTGTCAATGCTTCTTTTCGTGAAAGCGAAATTGGCTCCATCTGGAAAGATTACAATCGACATTAACGACGGGGAGAGAATTCTTGAAGTTGATGGCGGATCTACCTTATTGAGTACACTTAGTAACAATGGAATCTTCTTACCTTCCGCTTGTGGAGGTGGTGGAACATGTGTACAATGTACATGCCACGTTCTTGAAGGTGGTGGTGGAATTCTTCCAACTGAGGAACCGCACTTTTCTAGAAAAGAAATTGCTGCTCACATGCGTCTTGGATGTCAAGTGAAAGTAAAAGAGAACATGAAAATTCATGTAGAAGAGGAAGTTCTCGGAATTAAGGAATGGGAAGCGGAGGTAGTTTCAAACTACAACGTTGCAACATTCATTAAGGAGTTTATCGTTGAGATTCCAGAAGATATGGATTACAAAGCTGGAGGATACATTCAGATTAAGATCCCTACATGTGAAGTGAAATTTACTGATATGGATATTTCTGCTCATCCTTTGGATCATCCGGGTGAACCAGATAAATTCAAAGCAGATTGGGATAAGTTCGGTATTTGGCCTTTAGTAATGAAGAATGATGAGGAAGTTGTTCGTGCCTACTCAATGGCTTCGTATCCTGCTGAAGGACGAAAAGTTATGTTGAATGTTCGTGTTGCTACTCCACCTTGGGATCGCGCACGTAACGCATGGATGAATGTAAATCCAGGTATTGCGTCATCTTACATCTTTAACATGAAAGTAGGGGACAAAGCAGTGATTTCTGGACCTTATGGTGAGTTCTTTATCAACGATTCTGATGCAGAAATGCTTTACATCGGTGGTGGAGCAGGTATGGCGCCAATGCGTTCTCACTTATACGAATTATTCAAAACGCTCAAAACTGGACGTAAGGTGACTTATTGGTACGGTGGTCGTTCACGTGCTGAATTATTCTACATTCACTATTTCCGTGACCTAGAAAAAGACTTCCCGAATTTCAAATTTTACCTAGTATTGTCTGATGCACTTGAATCAGATAATTGGGTGAACAAGACAGATATTAATGATGAAGTTGGTGACGGATTCTCTGGATTTGTGCACAATGCTGTAATCAAAGAGTACCTTGAGAAACACGAGGCACCAGAAGATATAGAATTCTATTTCTGTGGACCACCTATGATGAACCAAGCAGTTTTGACTATGTGCGATGAATGGGGTGTTCCTGAAGAGAATGTTCGTTTTGACGACTTCGGAGGATAATCCAACTTAAACTAAAAAACACAATCCCGTTTCATTTCGATAGCCATCGGAAGAAGCGGGATTTTTTCGTTACTTAGAGATAGGTGTGCATTAACTAGATAGAGACATCTAGTTATGAGAAATCTATATATAAGTATTCTAGTGTGTTTGCTTGCGGCAACATCTAGTGCGCAAGAAAAAGGGATAAGTGCAAAACGCATATCCTTTACAATCTATTTTGGTTCTAATTCATCAGGTAATACATGCTCTAAATCTGATACCTTATTAAGAGTTGAGTCGTCATTTGAAAAAGATGTATTGTACCAAGTATATAGCGTGGAAATGCGATTGGATGATACGTTTTCCAAATGTTTGGATCTGTTATTTCACAGGAAATGTCGAATAAGATTAAGACATTGAAAAGCGGAGATACCATTGATTTTTTACTAACGGCTAAAGCTCCAAATAAACCTGCGATAAGGTTAGCATCCAAATTTGTTATCGAATAACGAGATGTCTACTACGCCTTCCAGAATTGCCACCAGTGACTTGATGTTGCTTCTATTTCTATTGCAGTAGGAAACGAGTGTGCTTCAACTGTAGGGACTTTTGTTTTGTCTGTCCATGATCCATTTGAACGGACCCATGTTTTGTCAATCCCTGGCATTCTCAATTCTACATTTGAATGCAAGGACTCAGAGTTTTCATGCATGTTTTGATTGCTTAGACTTTCCATAACTCGTTTGTTAAAGTGAAATAAATTGAAACATTTCTCTGGAAAATGCTCGAAAACTTAGTCAAAGGTCCTTGCAGGGATTCAACGTGTAATGTATTAAGTTACACTATATATGCATGATAAACAAATAGATAGGGTATAACTGATTTCTTCTTAAGCTTCTTAAAGTTGTTTTTGGGTTCTTTTGTTTGAAAGATAATCACTAGCTTGTATTCGATTCGAAATCTACAAAAGAAAGAAATCGTTAATTTTTTGTTAAAGTCGAGTGTGGCTCTAGGTCTTATGCTATATGGGTTTCGTGTATTGGCACGTAATTTGCATTCTGACAAAGTACAAAACGGATAATTATGAGAAAAAGCTACCTATTAATTGTTTCATGTCTCGCCTTCTTAGGTACGGCATTCGCACAAGAAGAAAACGCATTCAGCAAGAATTATGACCCAGTTCGCTTGGAATTGGAAGAATGGGATCCAATTAGAGGACCATGGCTTTCATCAAGCTTAGAAGCTATGTCGAAACAGGAGCCGATTCCAGATAGAACTTTCCCAGAAGATATTACGCCTGCACAGATGGTTGCGGCACTTCCAGAAAAGACGCGTACAAATGTTGAACGTATCGCAATGGAAAATACCAACGGTAACGAAACGGAACAATCACAGTGGAATGAAATCCGCCGTGTAATTGTACGTCCAGGAGCTGGATGTGGAAAAAAAACTGCTCGGACATATGGCGAACCTCACTTAGTAACCTTTGATGGGGCACGGTACTCATTTCAAACAGTTGGTGAATTCGTTTTGGCAAAATCAACAAGTGGATTAGAGGTACAGTCGAGACAAAAAGCAATTCGGGATGATTTTTCCGTTAATACAGCAATTGCTATGAATGTTGGTGGTGATCGCGTAGGAATCTATGCAAGTGATATGCCTGGTTCTGGACAAGTTCGAGGGAACCGTGGTACACCAGTAATGGTGAATGGTCGCCCAGTAACTGTTCAAGCAGGTAAAGCTTATTTTTTGGATAATGGTGGAACTATCACACGTTCTGGTAATACATATGCTGTGACATGGCCAACTGGAGAAGTTGTTCAGACGAGATTTCACGGTTGGTTCATGAATGACGTGAGTGTTCAAATTACTGATTGTAGTGAAGGAGTGTTTGATGGACTTCTAGGTAACGCGAACGGTGTTCGAGGTGATGATTTCAGAGGTATGAATGATGTAGCTGGAATGAATTTCCCACGAGGTGGAGGAATCTTAGGAGCAGGATCGCGAGAAATGGAACAACAACGTTTGTCGTTTTTGGCAAATTCTTTAGGTGATGCATACCGAGTTACTCAATTCACATCATTATTTGACTACGGGATTGGACAATCTACACTTTCTTTTACAGATCGATCTTTCCCTCGAGTGCATAGAACAATGAGTGAAATACCTCAAAATAGAAGAGATCAGGCTAGAAGAAATTGCCAGAATCAAGGGATTTCACAACAAGACATGAATGGATGTATTTTTGATATTGCTTACTTGGATATGGATCCTGTGCCAACACCAATCGTTCGTGATCCTTCTGAAGGAATAGTTTTCGAACCAATTCGTGAAAGAACACCAAACGTGAATAAAGAAATTGAAGAAGCTGGAAAAGAAACAGAGACTTCAGATAAGCCTCGTTTGACTCCGCTTCCTATACCTGAGGCAAAAGAAAAGCCAGCACTTAGAGATCGTGTTATTAAAAGTGACCCAGTTGATCCTGTGAAAGAGGAACGAACGACACCAAGACCGGAACGTACACCAACACCGGCACCAGCACCAGTTCGCTCAACGCCAGTAAGAACTACTTCTCCTAGGAGATCAACTCCAACGAGAACTACTTCTCCAGCACCAGTACGTTCAACGCCAGCTAGAACAACTTCTCCGACGAGAGCAACTCCGACGAGAACGACCTCTCCAACGCGTTCAACACCAACACCAACAAGATCAACTCCGACAAGATCAACCCCTACTCGGTCAGTACCAACTAGGGGAGGAGGCCGATAGAATAAATTAAAATGTTCAAGCCCAGACATTTCGTAGGAATACGAGGTTGTCTGGGCTTTTTGCTGTGCGTTACTATTGAATCATAGATAAATTATGAAGGATAATGCCTACTTTTATACAAGACTTTACGTCTTATAGAGTATAAAGCACAAATTTTATGAAGAAGGTTTTGATTGCGTTGTTCTTAGTCATTAGTTCAACATCTTTTGCATCGCATATTGTAGGGGGGGAAGTTTACTATGATTCCCTGGGAAATGATACTTACAAGGTTACATTTGAAGTTTATCGTGATTGCTCAGGTTCAGGCTTCGATTCACCTCTTCAATACACAGTTTTTACTTCTGCTGGAGTACTGTTTTCCACCTATTCAATTACAATACCAATTCCAGATACCTTGCCAATCGTTTACGATGACCCATGTGTAACTGCTCCAACCGATATCTGTATCGAACGGGCAATTTATATCGATACAATTATTCTTCCTGCTACACCAGGTGGTTATAAGATTGTTTACCAACGTTGTTGTTGGGCAAATAATATTCAAAATATCACAAATCCTGGAAGTTGGGGACTGACGATCTCAACGGATGTTCCAGGGACGACTTTGGTCGGACAAGCCGATAATAATTGTGCTCGTTTCGATAATTATCCACCCATTGTACTGTGTTCGAACCTCACCTTAACATTCGATCATGTTGCCACTGATATAGACGGAGATTCACTGGTCTACTCCATATGTACACCGGAAACGGTAGATCTTGGAGGTATCGGAGGTGCTGAACCTAATCCTGAGTATGCACCACCATATTCGGGTGTTACCTGGGAACCTGGATTTACTGGAATTCAACCTTGGGGACCAGGATCAAATGTAACGATCGACCCGCAGACAGGAATGATGGATATTACACCTGGGCTGGTAGGAACATATGTTGCTGGTGTGTGTGTTGAAGAATACCGAAATGGAGTATTAATTAATTCGAAAACTCGAACGTTTGGCTACCGTGTAGTAACGTGTGAAGTGGAATTGCCAATAGAGGTTTCATTGCTTGGTGCAGGCGTACTGATTGAAGGATGTAGCTCTGCTGGATTCATTATCGAACGAACAGATGCCGATTCATCATTGACTGTTCAGGTTCTGGTTTCTGGAACTGCAACAAATGGAGTAGACTACAATGCACTGGGTTCTTCCATAACTATTCCTATAGGAGTTTTTTCTGATACGATTTCAATTATCCCATTTGGAGATGGTATTACAGAAGGAAATGAAACAGTAACATTCAGTATTATCGTTGAAAATCCATGTGAAAATAGCTTTGATACAACAACTGCGTACTTAACGATTCAAGATTATATTCCATTAACAATATCATGGGGCGACAGTACCAATATTTGTGATGAAATTGATGAATACGGTTCGCTTTGGTGTAACGTTCAAGGTGGAATCGAACCATATAATTATACGTGGTCCCCAACACCGTATTTGAACAACGATTCAATTTCATTTCCCGCTACGGATTTGCCACCAAATTTAACATACATGTCTGTAAATGTAATTGATGGATGTGGTCAGAATATCTCTTCTGGTTTAATTCCTGTTTACAATCAATGTCCATGTAAGGTGCCAAACGTGATTACGATGAACGGTGATGGCGTGAACGATGAATTCATTATTCGAAACATTGAAGATTACGACCGTGTTCGGCTGCAAATTTTCAACCGTTGGGGAAATCTTGTCTTCGAAACGGAAGATTATCAGAACGACTGGAAAGGCTACGATAAATCAGGTAGAGCACTCGAAGGAGGAGTTTATACGTATGTGGTAACACCCGAAAGTGATAAATACGAATATGATGATCAAGAGAAGACGCGCTACACAGCTCATGGCTTCGTACACATTATTAAGTAAATAACTCATTTCGACTCGGGCTTTTCCGATTCTCTTATTGCTTAATTTTAAGCAGACAAAGGAAAAAGTATGCTCGTAATCTCACAATTAACCAAAGACGATATTATTGTCGTTCATCAGCTTGCCCAGAAAATTTGGCCTGTGGCGTTCAAGGATATTTTGAAGCCTGAACAGATCGAATACATGCTCGATTGGATGTACAATGTCAATACACTCACGGAACAAGTTCAAACAGGATACCTATATTATATGATCACCTTGGATGGAATTCCTAAAGGATTCGTTGGGCTTGAACCGAACTTTCCAGATGYTGGAACACTAAGGATTCACAAATTATACGTTGATACAAGTGATCACGGGAAAGGTCTTGGTAAAGCGCTATTGGAAAAAACAATAGAGATTGGTAAAGAGCTAGAGTTTAGCACAATCAATTTGAATGTAAATCGCTTCAACGCCGCTGTGGATTTCTACAAATCACAAGGATTTAAAATCGTTAAGGAAGAAGACATTAATATCGGAAGAGGATACTTAATGGAAGATTATGTGATGGCGCTGGAWATCTAAAGTTCGATTTTTGAACAGTTGAAATGACCTTTTGGACACGTTTTGTGCCCATGAATTCCACAAGGACGACAATCCAACCCTTCGACCTGTTTGATTTCTGAATCATCTGATAAAGGACCGAATCCAAAATCGGGTATTGTTGAACAAAAGAACGCAGTAACATTTGCATTCACACTAGAAGCTAGATGAAGTGGTCCAGAATCATTCACATAAGAGCGTTTCGCGCTTTTCATCAAGGCCGCGGATTGCAATAAGCTTAATTCCCCAGCTAAATTAATTGTTCCTGAATGCTTCGAGTTCTTAATGATTGACTCACCCAATTCTTTATCTGCTGGAGAGCCTAGAACATAAATTATAGCGTTTGAATCGAAGGTTTGAATGAGTTCTACCCATTTCTCCTCCGGAAATTGTTTCGTGAACCAAACGGAAGCTGGAGCGATACAGTAATAGTCATCTGTTACATACGCCTCAATTCTTGCGAGATCCTTTTCTGAAGGAAATAATTCAGGTTTCACCAATTTCTGAGCACCGAATTCTGCGATCACAGACAAGTTGCGTTCGACTTCGTGCGTTCCATCTCCAATTTTGTGAGCGAATCGTTTCGTGTACAAGAAGGAAAAAGGATTCTTCCGGAAACCATAGCGCTTTTTCCCTTTTGAGAGAGCAGTGATCAACCCTGAACTTCCAAATCGATGTAAGTTGATGACCAGATCATAATCCGTTTTTCGAAACTCTTTTATCAACCCAAAAATGGCCCTCCATTTCCCCTTCGATTTATTCAAGATATGGAGTTCGTGCAGGTGTGGATTGTTGAGTAACAAGGATTCATTTCCCTTCTTCACCAACATGTCCAATTGAGCATTGGGAAACAAGCGTTTCAACTCAGAAAGAACTGGCGTGGCCAAGATCACATCTCCCAAAAAAGCTGTTTGAATAACAAGAATTCGTTTCACGCGATAAAAGTAAGCTTTTATTATTGGCAGATTCCAACCGTATTATACTTTTGAGCGTATTTAAGGTATGAAATTACTAACCACATTCATTCTTCTTGCAATGATTTTGTCCGGATGTAAAAAGTTCGACCATAAAAATAGTGAAGTAGAAATTCCTTCTTGTGAGCTCTGTAGTTGGGCAGACAGCTTAGAGGGTGAGTATGCCGGTCACTACGATTACAGTGTTGCTAATTGGATGGTACAATTTGAGACAATCGACTCCTTACATTTTACAGTGCAACACATTTTTTTGAATAAAGGACCATTGGATGATTCCACACGTATGTTTTTTGAAGTTACACGGACTGGTGGTAGTAACACTTCTGATAATGTCTCGATATGGGTTGCTGATGATAGTCTAAATCTATTTCGAAATACGGGGTTCCAGAATCTCAAAATGAATAAAGATTCGATAAGTATGAGCGATATTGATATTCAATCTGCCTTTGGTGGTGGTTCGCCGGTAGTTCGCAGAAATGGTACTTTTTATAGACAATAAGTAAATAATGAAACAACTAATATTTTTTACTTTGCTTGCAGTTACTTTTGGTTGTAACAAGGAAATTCAAAAGGCAGATTTGGAACGTGTAAAGGGTGATTTTGAATGGCATCACAGTCATGATGGTTTATTTGAATCTATCTATTCTTCCACCGTTTCTGACAAGTACGGAATCCGAATAAAGTCTAGGAAGAAGGTGAGTTTTTACGCTAATTCAGAGAAAGTACTGTCGCTAAAAATAAATCGAATTTACCAAACTCAAAACGGAGGTACTGCAATCATTTTACAATGGACGGAGCATTTAGAAAGAGCAATAATTGTTGAGGATAACTCCTTAACTTTCTTTGATTGGCCCTATGGGGACTTTTATAACTCCTTCCAGAGAATTGATTAATTATTTCGTGCTAATTCTACCTGATCAAAGTTACATGACCATGAATCAATGTTTCTACCCCATTGGCATCTTTTACACTAACAATGTAAACATACGTGCCAGCTGAGGCTTCACGATTCGTTGCAGGAACGATTCCGTCCCAACCTTCGTCATAAAGATTCGTTTGGAATAGCGTTTGTCCCCAGCGGTTTAAAATCACGAAATTGTAATCCGTAGCATCAAAGTCAGATAAGATAGGTCTGAAGATTTTATTGATTCCATCGGGCATAAATGCATTCGGAATATAAATCAGTGGAGGAAGWACAATACATACTTCATTCGATCGACTAATTTCATTAAACCCAAAAGTGTTTGTTGCTTCRATCRCTTCTACGTAGTAACAGATTTTTCCGGAAGAAAYAATYGCGYTCATRTCATCCTCRWARGACAATTGATGRCTSGCTAWACTCRCAATYGGTACTCCATTGAAAACRCCGTCAAYTCCRCGGTATACATTATAYGYRATRATCGATCCRTTAAATTCRCGGTAAGCAYTCCARTTCAAGTAGGAAAKTTTCGAAACAGCATCGAACTGAACCTCCAAGAAGATTGTTTGAGCTTCATTTGAAACACCTCCTTCATTCGAGCAGCTGTCAATCACACGWGCGCGATATGAATACGATTGTGAATGAACATCCACATCTTCATCAATGTACGTCAACGTTCCTGAGTTAACTGGAATTCGAGCAATCTCCTCGAATGGATCAGCTCCGACCTTCCGTTCAATCGACATTTCCGTAATCGGAACAGAATTATCAATGTGTTGCCTGAGGATTACGCGGTCTCCATCAACGGTTGCTACTTGTAGATAATTGAAACTCGGCTGGCTTGGCGAAGAAGTGAAAACACAGGCGACATTTGAAAAGCTCTCTTGGCCYGTCGAACTGATSGTTTTAATCGTAAAGCAATAATCCTTTCCATCTTCTATGCTTAGATTAAAGCTTGTTCCAGTAGTCGATCCAAAATTGGCCCAAGGTTGTCCTACCCAACGTGCGAAAATTTCGTAATGGTCAATTGCATCCCATCCAACATATGCTGTCCAATTCACGTTCACTTCGTGGGCACAAATATCCAAGTTTGGAGAAACATACACGGATGTGTGAATAGGAGCTTTCGCAGAAGTTTGGTACGTCGGTGGAACTGAAATAGTAAAACAAGAATCAAAGGCAGCGACAGAATATGTGAGTGCCCCATCAGCAGTATTTGGGAAATGAGTGTACGTTGTATTTAACAATCCCCAGACAGTATCTATTTCAACAATAAAACCACTAGCATTGAGCGTGTAGATTACATAACCATAGGTATCGACTTGCCCATTTTGATTCCATGTCAGCGTAACTCCATTCGTAAGTGTGTCGATTGTCACAAAATCAATGATTGGAATATCTGGTGTGATCATATCTTCAAACTGATCTCCAGCAATATTCGAAGTGTAATCGCACGGCTGATTCGGAAGTACAATTTGATAATTCAAGAAAACATCGCAAATAGTTATCGTATCGATATAGGAGTTAGTTCCATACGGTAAACTGTCATATAAAGTCCAAGTTCCAAGTGGAAACTCTCTGTATATATGGTAAAAGTCATTCATTCCAGCAAGAGCAGGATTAACGGGATCGTTCCATTGAAGAACTGCGGTTCCATTAGTTGGGTTGATGACGTCGAGGTAAATGTTTGAAATCGTATCACTAAAAGACAGTGAATTGCCATCACATCCAGCCGCAACGGCTAAATAATAATGAAACTCTTGTCCAACTCCGGGATCAACAAAATTCGTTGTCCCAATTGCTGGAACTGTTCCGACAAGTCCATTTTCGACTGTGTAAATTTGGTACTCATTGAATGATCCATCTGGATTCGCCACCTGATTCCAAGAAATGGTCACATCACCCGTAGCATCTGATTGAATGCAATTGATTGGTGGCGCCAAAATAATCCCAGGATTAAGGATGTTAATGGTAATTGTAGCATAAGTGACTTTCGGTACCGGGCAATAATCATCTTGAATTTTAAATACGAAATGATACGGTACCATGTCTTCAGTTCCGTTGAATGGTGTGACCAAATGATCACAGTCCGTTTGCCAATTAAATGTGGTTGATACTCCTTGTACTCCAGTAATTAGAGGAGTCGCATTCAGTGTTGCGCATGGCCCAGTCGTACATCCACCTGTACTCGTGAAATTCGTACCGAACATGAAACCCGACGCTGATAAGTGATTGCTTTGCGGTGATCCATCTTGTAAGAGTTCCACATCCGTTGAGTTCAATGTGAAGTTCACTAAATCCCCAGCGTTAATTGTTGTTTCAAAGAGTCCACCAAACGGTCCTGTAATTTGAGGAGGTGAATTTGTTCCTGAGCAATTCATTACGATCAATTGGATTTCGCGATCGACTTCGGCAATAAGAACGCCATTTCGGTAGGAGCGAGCAATAATTTTCACTGCGTAGCTTCCAACTGTATTGGACAAAAAAGTAAGTTCCCCCGAGCTAGCGTTAATCTGCGCTGGAATATTCCCAGGGTTCAATGTCGTTCCAGGAGTTGGTGAAGTTGCCGAGAATCCAGTTTCATAAATCAATTCAACAGGTACGGTTGGAGGATTGTATGTTTGGGATGGAAAATGATCCAGTGGAGTACCGAAGGAAATATGCAGTGAATCTAAATCGGGATCAACAGCATTCATATTGTATGAATATGGATCGCCAGAACAGCTTACAAAGTAAGGATCTTGTAAAAATTGAGGGGAATTATCAATACATCCACCTACTGCATCCGGGATTGCAAACATCTTTGACGTAAGCGTAATTCCTTTCTGATCTGGATCAATCAGGTTGACTATGTTTCCATTTCGCGCGAAATTCTGATAAGTAAATACCCACCCCTCTGCTGGAGGAATCCCCGAAATAGAAATAGGACTACTTGTGTACGTGATTTTTTCTATGGCACCAATTCCATTCCCTCCGCCTTGACCTGTTCCACAATCCAAAGGTGTTGGACCACCAGGAACCTGAGTGCACAGGGGAGAAATATCTATTCGAGATTGAAAAGCCAGACTAATTGAAGTCAATGTAGGATGTCCCCAAACATCAATCGTCTCATTTGCCGGATTCACAATACCTCCGTTACAATCGCGATAAAAAACAAGCTGAAAAACGTAATCGCCCCCTTGACATTTCCATGTAATATCTCCACCCAGAACGTGCGAAGCATTCCCCTGAAAAGAGAACGAAACGAGAAGCAAGAAAAGGAGATAAAATCGATTCATAAGCGTATAACGAAAAATGTCGATACGTAGTATAGTAACGAGAAAATCAGAATAAAGTTGCTGATTTTATTTATTATCTGCTCTATAATTGTTTCAAATTTGAAACGATCTTCAACTAACGTTGAATTTCAGTCAGGTTGTGAATCAAGAAGAGCTGTTAGATCGATAAACAAATCAAATCCCTTTTGATCCAAACCAGTCACTTCTTGAATGGATTCCTGCTCATTGAAATCAAGAAAAGTAATTTTAGCCATTGATGGGTTCACTTCAAGTTTCGTAATACTTGAATAGGCAATTTTGTATTCTTGATATAAATCAGGCGACATGTATTGATAAGCCATGTATCCGAAAAAGAGAAGCGTAAGTAAAATTAAGGGATCAAATTTTTGAGAAAGTGATTGCCAAATAATCCAGCCAACAATTAAACTTGTTAGAACAAAGTAGCTGATCAACTTATACTTTTTTGTCGAACTCTTTTTTGTTTTCTCTTCGTTTAATTCTCCTAACTTTTGTGTGTCAGTAAAATTCCCGATACTGGTGAAGTAGATGAATCCATCATCAATTTTCAAGTAACCAGAGCTATGCTTCCACCAATCTCTCATTTTTTCTTAGTTTCCAACTAATCCAACTAATCCAACTAATCCAACTAATCCAACTAATCCAACTAA
>NVXP01000100.1 GCA_002733985.1 Fluviicola sp.
TTCTTTTATGTACTCTTCCCGATCGAACTATTCAACAAAAACCTCGAAACAGGGGAAGACGTTTGGGTCAGAAATTACCGCTACTTTCCAGAAGACAGCGCACGCCGTTATACTCATGAAATCATTGACATTGAACGTACATACGATGACGGCTACATCATGTGTGGTTCAGTTATTTCATCAGATTCCTTACAAGCTAATCGCCCTGGCCAATATGGCTATGTCATCAAAACCAACTGCCTAGGCTTTTTAGGTGATCCCGAAGTTGCATCATCCTATACCTTTGGAGAAGAAAACACGGTGCTCTTTCAAAATGAAAGCATACAAGCGGGAAGTTTCCTCTGGGACTTTGGAGATGGAACTTCTCTCACAACAGGAGAAGATACAAACGTCATTTCCCACCAATATGAAGCAACAGGAATTTACACGATCCAACTCATTGGCTATGGTTGCGATGGTAAAAGCGACACACTTTCTTTCACTATTGACTTTGAATACACAGAGCCGGGCTATGCGGGAGATGGAACACTATTAACCTTGTATCCTAATCCCATTTCCACTGGAAACAGCTTGTCATTCTACATTGGTAATATTCCTGTAGGAACGCATTATGTGAATGTAAGCAATACCCTTGGTCAACGTGTAGATCGTTTCCGTATCGAAGAAGGAAACACGAACTACCTTTATCCACTCGATTACGCAGCAGGAATGTATCATTTCACCCTTCAAAACGAGAGTGAAATTTTAGAATATGAGAAGTTGATTGTGGAATAGAAATAAGGATTGAACTTTACACCAAAAAGGGTAGAAAAAAGTCGATACAAACTACTTTTTAAAGTAAACTTCCTTTGAGAAATAAATAAAATCACTGAAATACCTGACAGGTCAAGGACACGAAGAGTATAAAAAAATTGTTGTTTCAAAAAAAACACCTATATTTGCCCCACATTCACATACAGAATTAACCGAATGAGGGGACGAAAGTCCCCTCTTTTTGTAACATATGATTAGTAAAAAGAAAGTAAAACAGTTGATTAACGAACGCATTGAGGAACTCGATCGCGGCTTATTTATTGTTGGTTTGTATATTTCAGCAAATAGTCAAATCAATGTAGAACTCGATAAATACGAAGGAAATGTTTCTGTAGACGATTGTATCCGCGTTTCTCGAAACGTTGAGCACAATCTTGATCGCGAAGAAGAAGATTTTGAATTGAGCGTTTCATCTGCAGGATTGGATAAACCTTTCCGCGTTTTTGCTCAATACCATAAGAACATTGGTCGTGATGTGAAAGTGAAGCGAAAAGAAGGGGGGAAATTAGAGGGCACCATGATTGCTGCTACAACCGAACAAATTATCGTTCAAACGTCGCACAAGCAAGCCATCGAAGGAAGAAAGAAAAAAGAACTCGTTGTTGTTGACCATGTCATCCCAATGAGCGAGATACTAGAAACAAAAATTGTGATATCATTTAAATAATCAACTATGGACAGTTTAGAATTGATTGACTCGTTTTCAGAGTTCAAAGAACTGAAAAACATTGATAAACAAACAATGCAACACGTATTGGAAGATGTCTTCCGTGCAATGTTGAAGAAAAAGTTTAATACTGACGAACACATCGATGTGATCGTTAACATTGAAAAAGGTGATGTTCAAATCTTCTTAAATAAAGAAATCGTTGATGACGGTGAAGTAGAAGATCCTAACATTGAAATAGCTTACTCTGATGCAATTAAGGTTGAACCAGATTTCGAAATAGGTGAGGAGGTAACAGAAGAATTTAAATTTAACGACTTCGGTCGTAGAAATATTCTTTCATTGCGTCAAAACTTGATTTCACGAATCATGGAATTGGAGAAAGATCACTTGTACAAACTTTACAAAGAACGTATTGGAGAAATCATTACGGGAGAAGTTTACCAAGTGTGGAAGAAAGAAATTATGGTTCTCGATGACGAAGGAAACGAATTACTTCTTCCAAAGTCAGAGCAAATCCCATCGGATTACTTCAAAAAAGGAGAATCTATCCGTGCGGTTGTTGCTAAGGTGGACATGCGTAATAGCAGCCCAGTAATTATCCTTTCTCGTACGGCACCAGAATTCTTGGAGCGTTTGTTCGAATTGGAAGTTCCTGAGGTATTCGACGGATTGATTACAATCAAACGAATTGTTCGTGAGCCAGGAGAAAGAGCAAAAGTAGCAGTTGAGTCATACGATGATCGTGTGGATCCAGTTGGTGCTTGTGTGGGAATGAAAGGTTCTCGTATTCACGGTATCGTTCGTGAATTGAAAAATGAAAACATCGATGTAATTAATTATACAAGTAACCCAACGTTGTTTATTCAACGTGCGCTTTCCCCAGCGAAGATCTCTTCAATTGAGATTGATGAGGAAGCAGGCCGAGCGAAAGTGTTCTTGAAACCAGACCAAGTGTCATTGGCAATTGGAAAAGGTGGTCATAACATTAAGTTGGGTGGTCGTTTGACAGGTTACGAATTAGATGTTTATCGCGAAGGTGAAGTGGATGTTGAAGATGTAGATTTGGGAGAATTTGCAGATGAGATTGATAGCTGGATCCTTGATGAGTTAAAAGCAATTGGTTGTGATACTGCAAAATCTGTTCTCGATATCAGTGTTGCCGACCTTGCAAAACGAACAGACTTGGAGGAGGAAACGATCCAGGAATTGTTTAAAATACTGCAATCTGAATTTGAGTAAATTCAGGCAATTCAGTATATTTGAACACATATTAGAGTAATTAAGTAATAGAGGACGCACAAGATTTATGGCGAAACCAATAAGATTAGGAAAAGCAGCAGGAGAGTTCAATGTAGGAATGTCTACAATTGTTGAATTCCTGGAAAGCAAAGGAGTAACTATTGACTCTACGCCCAACACTAAGTTGATGCCGGAGCAATATGACTTGCTACGCAGTGAATATGCAGCGGATCAAGTTCTCCATGAGCAATCGAAAGCTCAATCAACTGTAGTCCGTGAGAAACGTGAAACGATTTCGCTTCGCGATAAAGATAAGCCTGCACCAGAACCGGAAGTAGAGGTGGAAATACCTGCGCCGATTCCAGTACCTGCTCCAGTAATACCTACTCCAGTAGTAGTTGTACCAGAACCAGAGCCAGAACCAACTCCTGCACCAGTTGCAGAAGTAAAGGAGGAGAAAGCTCCAGAACCAACTCCTGCACCAGTTGCAGAAGTAAAGGAGGAGAAAACTCCAGAACCAACACCTGCACCAGTTACAGAAGTACCTGTAATTAAAGCAAGTGATACTGGGGTGAAAAAGGTTCAAGTAATTGGGAAAATCGATTTGGATTCGATCAATACTAAAACACGTCCAGATAAGTCTAAAGGGGAGAAATCAAAGCCGAAGGCAAAGTCAGTAGCTCCTGAAGTGAAAAAAGAGGCGCCAAAAGTTGAAAAGAAGGTGGAAGCACCAGTTGCTAAAAAAGCAGCACCTGCTGAACCTGAAACGATTCGTGTTCAACGAACGAAATTAGCTGGGCCAAACGTTATTGGGAAAATCGAATTACCCGTTGAACGTTCAAAATCTGGTGGAACGAATGCTGAAAGACGCAAACGTAAACGTGTCCGTAAGATTGACGTAAATAAAACGACACCAGGAACCGCAAACAGAACTAGTGGTACTGGAAGTAGAACTAGTGGTCCTGGAAGTAGAACAGGTGGTCCTGGGAACGGAAACGGACCGCGTGGTAGAAAACCAACTAGAGTAGAAAAGCCGGAAATCACAGAGAAAGATATTCAACGCGAAATCAAGGAAACCCTTGCGCGTTTATCAAATAAAGGAGGAAAATCCAAAGCATCTAAAAACCGTCGTGCAAAAAGAGATTCTGTTGCACAACGTCGTCAGGAAGAAGTAATAGCAGCTGAGCTTGAAGATAAAATATTGAAGCTGACAGAATTCGTTACCGTTTCAGAATTGGCAACAATGATGAGTGTAGGTTCAACGGAAGTTATTTCTGCTTGTATGTCATTGGGGATTTTTGCCTCAATTAACCAACGTCTTGATGCGGAAACAATTCATATTGTAGCAGAGGAATTCGGCTTTGAAACTGAATTCGTAAGTGCGGAAGTTCAAGAGTCTATTCCGATCGTTGAAGATAAAGAAGAAGATCTTCTTCCTCGTGCTCCAATCATTACGGTGATGGGACACGTCGATCATGGTAAGACATCTTTGCTAGATAGAATTCGAAATGCGAATGTAACTGAAGGCGAGGCCGGAGGAATTACACAGCACATTGGAGCTTACAGCGTAAAAATTAAGGACGGTCGACAAATGACATTCCTTGATACACCAGGTCACGAAGCCTTTACAGCGATGCGTGCACGTGGTGCTCAAGTAACTGATGTTGTAATTATCATTGTTGCAGCGGATGATGACGTGATGCCACAAACGAAGGAGGCGATCTCTCACGCTCAAGCAGCAGGAGTACCAATGATCTTCGCAATTAACAAAATTGATAAGCCGGGTGCAAACCCTGATAGAATACGTGAGCAACTCTCAGTAATGAACATCCTTGTTGAAGAATGGGGTGGTAAATACCAATGTCAAGAAATTTCTGCGAAGAAAAATCAAAACATTGACTTGCTTCTAGATAAAGTATTACTTGAAGCTGATTTACTTGAGTTGAAAGCTAATCCAAATAAAGATGCACTTGGTACAGTTATCGAGTCTTCATTGGATAAAGGAAAAGGTTACGTTACAAACATGTTGGTTGAATCTGGTACAATGCGTGTCGGTGATATCGTATTGGTTGGGCGTTATAGCGGAAAAGTTAGAGCAATCCATAATGATAAGGGTGATTCGATTCCAGAAGCTGGACCTTCACAACCAGTATCTATCTTGGGAGTTAACGGTGCACCTTCAGCAGGTGATAAGTTCTATGTTTTACAAGATGAGCGTGAAGCACGTTCTATTGCGACGAAACGTGAGCAACTTTACCGTGAGCAAGGATTACGTACTACGAAACACATTACACTTGATGAGATCGGTCGTCGTTTGGCAATTGGAGACTTCAAGGAGTTGAACATCATCGTAAAAGGAGATGTGGATGGTTCTATCGAGGCACTTTCTGACTCATTATTGAACCTTTCAACTGAAGAAATTCAAGTTAACATTATCCATAAAGGTGTTGGAGCGATCTCTGAAGCAGATATCAACTTGGCATCAGCATCAGACGCTGTCATCATCGGGTTCCAGGTTCGTCCTACCCTAGGTGCAAGAAAATTGTCGGATCAAGAACAAATTGATATCCGCCTTTACTCTATTATCTACAAAGCTATTGATGAAATCAAAGCGGCGATGGAAGGAATGCTTTCTCCAGATATCGAGGAAAAAATTCTTGGTTCTGCAGAAGTACGCGAAGTATTCAATATTACGAAAGTGGGTACAATTGCCGGTTGTTATGTTACAACAGGATTGATCAAACGTTCTTCTCGTATACGAATTATCCGCGATGGAATTGTAGTTCACACTGGAACACTTGGGTCTTTAAAACGATTCAAAGACGACGTGAAAGAGGTGAAAAACAACTACGAATGTGGATTAAACATCGAGAAGTTCAACGACATGAGAGAAGGTGATATTATCGAAGCCTTTGAAGAAGTAGAAATAGCACGTAAGTTAAAATAACAACTTTTAACCTGGTATGTTGAAGAAACAAGCGGAGCTTTCGAGCATATTCCGTAGCTTTGTAACAACGAAAAATTAGAAACTATGATTTTAGGAATTTTTGGTCCTTGGCAAGTAATTGCGATCTTGGTCGTAGCATTGTTATTGTTTGGTGGTAAAAAGATTCCAGAGCTTATGAAAGGTCTGGGAAAAGGCGTGAAGGAGTTTAAAGATGCTTCTGCGAAACCTGAAGAAGGTGGATCAACAAACACTGCAAAGTCAGAGGAAAATTAAGAGATAAGTATGATTCGTACCTATACTGAAGTCAAGAAAGCACTTGCTTCGGGTGATACTGTTGTACGTATCCTTGAAGGTTATTTAGCGCAAATTGAAGCGAATAATCACTTGAATGCCTTTCTTGAGGTGTTCGAGGATTCTGCGAAAGCAAAGGCCTTAGAGGTCGATCAAAAAATAAAAGACGGAACTGCAGGTCGATTAGCTGGAATGGTTATCGGACTCAAAGACAACATGTGTTACGAAGGACACAAAGTTTCGGCATCTTCAAAAATTTTAGAGGGATTTGAGTCTTTATACTCTGGAACTGCAGTGCAGCGACTATTGGATGAAGACGCAATTATTATTGGACGTCTCAATTGCGATGAATTTGCAATGGGGAGTTCAAACGAAAATTCGGCATTTGGACCCGTAATTAATCCAATTGGTGAAAACAGAGTTCCAGGTGGCTCTTCTGGTGGTTCGGCTGCGGCCGTTGCTTCAGGATGCTGTACAGCTGCTCTTGGAAGCGATACTGGTGGTTCTGTTCGTCAGCCCGCAAGTTTCACGGGAACAGTTGGTTTCAAACCTACTTATGGAAGAATTAGTCGATACGGATTGATCGCTTATGCGTCTTCGTTTGACCAAATTGGACCGTTCACAAATGATATTTTGGATGCAGCTCTTCTTACAGAGATTATGTCCGGACAAGATGAATTCGATTCTACTGCGTCAACTGAACCGGTAGGTGAGTATTCGAATTTATCGGAAGAAAAAGCATTGAAAATTGCGGTCATTAAAGAAAGCTATGAGATGGAAGGAATCGATCCTGAAATCAAAGCGAAGCTCAAGGAAACAATTGATCAACTGATTGCGGATGGACACGAAGTAGAATTCGTTTCATTTCCTTACTCAGATTACATGGTGCCTACTTACTATGTATTGACAACTGCTGAAGCATCATCGAACCTTTCGCGTTTTGATGGTGTTCACTTCGGTTATAGAAGTACAGAAGCAAAAGGAGTCGAAGAAACCTATAAGAAATCACGAAGCGAAGGATTTGGACCTGAAGTTCAACGTCGAATTATGGCGGGAACATTTGTTCTTTCCAATGAATTCTATGATTCATATTACACAAAAGGACAAAAGGTAAGACGTGTTCTTCAGAATAAAACAAACGAGATTTTAACTAATTTCGACTTTATTCTCTTGCCAACAACGCCAACGACAGCATTTGAAATCGATGCAGTGAGTGATCCAATATCGATGTACTTACAAGATATTTATACCGTTCATGCGAACCTAACAGGGAATCCTTCAATTTCGCTTCCCTTAGGTAAACATTCAAACGGGCTTCCTTTTGGAATTCAAGTTATTGGTGAGCACTTCGAAGAAAGTCGCCTCTTTAACTTCTCCAATCAATTGATGAAATTAGATACCACAGCATGAATAAGCTATTGATTCTCTCCTCCTTTTTGTTGCTTTCGATCTCGTCGATGGCGCAATACAGCGGAACAGCACCAAAAGATACGCTCGTTGGGGATCAAATGATCAATGCTATTGAGCAAAGCCTGAATCTTTATTACGCAGAATACAGTTCTTCAGAGAACTATGATTCTATTATTAGTGCACTCAACTATGAGGCCTCTGATATGCCTGAGTTCGATGATTCAATTTATTGCGCTCGCTTGAGTGTGATGAACGAAATGAGTCCGTTTCAACTCGAATGCAACGAACAAACATTGTCAACCATTCGATTCTTCGTGAAGAAAAGACGTGGGTTTGCGCGTGTTGTTCTAGGTCGATCAAAGATCTATTTCGATATGTTCGAAGAGAAGTTGGCTGAACATGGACTACCAATTGAGTTGAAATACTTGGCAGTTATCGAAAGTGGACTACGACCACAAGTAAAATCGAGAGCAGGTGCACTTGGTTTGTGGCAATTCATGTACCGTACAGGAAAGATGTACGGACTGAAAGAAAACTCCTACGTCGATGAACGAATGGATCCTGAATTGGCTACGGATGCTGCTTGTCGTTACCTCAAAAAGCTTTATGGAATCTACAACGATTGGAACTTGGCTTTGGCAGCTTACAACGCAGGACCTGGAAATGTAAACAAGGCAATTCGTCGTTCTGGGAACAAATTGACATACTGGGAAGTTCGCCCATTTTTACCGCGCGAAACACAAGGATATGTTCCGAATTTCATCGCTGCTGCTTATTTGTTGACGTATCACGCTGAGCACAATATCATTCCTGCAGAAGCAGATGTTCAATATTACCAGTTGGATACAATGTGTTTGACAAAAGGTGTTCACTTTGAATCCATTAGTAAAGTTCTCGGAATTGAATTGGAGGAAGTTAAACGCTTGAACCCAATTTACAAACGGGGTTATATTCCTTATTCAGAAGGTCAATATTGTGTAACACTTCCGCTTGAACAAATTGGACAATTGGTTTCCTTACAAGACAGTTTGTATCAGGAAGAAATGGACACGTATATTCAACCGAAACCTCGTGTTGTAAATAATACCCAGAGCACTACAAAACCTACAACTTCAGGATCGTATAATTACCACAAAGTACGTAGCCGTGAAACATTGGGTGTTATCGCATCACGTTATGGAATGTCTGTTCGGGAGCTTCAGCGTATCAATGGCTTGAATTCTACACGGATTTATGTTGGACAACGTTTAAAGGTAAAACAAGGTACAGGAACAGTAACAGCCACGAATAAAACGCCTGCAGCCACAAAGAAGTATTACTCAGTTCGCTCAGGTGATACCTTCGGTAAAATTGCTCAACGTCATCGACTTTCTCAGTCTCAATTGAAACGATTGAATCCGAGAATCAATATTGAACGATTGAGAATAGGACAAAAAATCCGGGTTAGATAAAGTCATCATCACTTTTGCCCGATTTTTGCTATGTAAAAGAAAAACTTAGGAATGATCGTACGTACTTTAACCCTTCTCACAGCAATATCAACCCTCTTTTTGTTCGCGCAATGCGATTCAATGCGACCCTCTAGTGCAAGCACAGGTCTCCACGTTACAGGAAACGTTGGGGAAATCATGGTGGTTTGTGAAATAGGAATTTGGGATTCTGAAATCAAACAACACCTGGATTCAGGCTTAACGCAGTTTATTTTACCGTACATGCCAGATGTCGCAACTTTCGAGTTAGTGCACAGAAAGCCACATCGTTTTGAGGGAAGTTTCAAACGTTTTCGAAATACCTTATTCGTAACGATTGACCCAAAACATAAAGGAGACAAAGGTAAAATCGAATTACGTAAAAGTGTCTGGGCAACTGGGCAAACAGTGATTGATATCGTTGCAAAAGATTACGCACAGTTGCTGGAAACTGTGAAATTTGGAATTGGGAAAGTTCATGACAAGTTCGATAAAAATGAATGGTATCGAATCATGGAGCGGTTTCAAAAACGACCAGACTTAGTAATTGGATCGCGTCTTGAAAAGAATTTTGGAATCAACATGGCCTTGCCGGATGGTTCATTGCTCGTTACCAATCGAACAAATTTCTTTAGAATTGAATTTCCAAAAATCTTCCGACCTCTTGATTTTGGTACGGATGGTGTTGATGCTGGAGGAATGCATTCAGGTCTTTTGGTTTATCAATACGACTTCATTGATAGCAGTCAATTATCACTCGATCGATTGCTTACTGCACGCGACACAATGTTGAAATACAATGTTCCATCAGAAATTGAAGGAATGCATATGGGAACGCAATACGTCGACTATGTGTATCCAGAAGGAAATGATACAGCCACAGCAGATGGTAAAATTAATGGTTTCGAAATGCGTGGACTTTATGTGTTCACGGGAAATGGAAAAGCGGGAACAGGAGGTGCCTTTTGGGCCTTTCACTTTGTGAATCCAAAGACCAAGAAAATTGTGTGTGTGAGTGGATACTTAGACGCACCGCCAACAACTAGTTGGACGCAACCTCTGAGGGAAATACAAGCTGTCTTGCGCAGTATTGAAATCATTAAATGAAGATTACCGCGACCATCATAACATTCAATGAGGAGCGAAACATCGAGCGGTGCATTCGTTCTGTTGAAGGGCTGGCCGATGAAGTGATTGTTTTGGATAGCTTGTCTACTGATCGAACACAAGAAATATGTAAATCACTTGGAGTTCGCTTCGAGTCGAGAGCGTGGGAGGGATATTCTGAATCGAAGAATTACCTAAACAGTCTCGTTACCACAGATTATATTTTGTCGCTTGATGCTGATGAAGCATTGGATCCAACCTTGAGAGCGGAAGTTCTAAAAGTAAAAACCGATTCTAAACCACAAATATATTCAGTCAATCGCTTGACGAACTATTGTGGAAAGTGGATCAAACACTCCGGTTGGTATCCAGATGTGAAAGCCCGCCTCTTTCCCAAGGAAGGAAGTTATTGGGATGGCGCAATTGTGCACGAAGAATTGATTTTTCCAGAAGAATTGAAGATCATACAATTGGACGGTCACCTCGAACATTATTCGTATTATTCGTTTGAAGACCACCGAGCACGGGCAGATAAATATTCGAGTTTGACAGCACAAAAAATGCATCAAGCTGGAAAAACAGCATCCGTTTTGAAACCGTATTTAAGTGCCTTGGGACGATTTGTGTCAATGTACTTGCTAAAAGCAGGGTTTTTAGACGGAAAAATGGGATTCAAGATTGCGCAAATTAGTGCTCAGTCAAATGTGTTTAAATACAAGGAATTAAGAAGGTTGAATCGTGAAAATCATTGATCTTACAAATAAGAGAATTATCATTAGTCGAACGGATAGCATTGGAGATGTGCTGTTGACTTTGCCTTTGTGCGCTTGGATTAAATCAACTTATCCAAGTGCTACGATTTTATTTCTCGGGAAAGGATACACGAAATCGGTCGTCGAATGTTACGACCAGGTCGATGARTTYATTGATTGGAAGGATTTTGAGAACCAARCAAAGTCTGAACAGCTTGAGRAGTTCCGTTCACTGAATGCGGATGCAATCATTCACGTTTTCCCAAATAAGAACATTGCATCTCTRGCGAAGAAAWGTCGAATTCCTACRCGAGTAGGGACATCRCACCGATCATATCACCTCTTAACGTGCACACATCGACCTAATTTYACACGCAAACGTTCTGATTTACACGAATCACAGTTGAATCATGAACTGCTTCGTCCTTTTGGTCTGGTTGATATTCCTTCGTTAGAGGATGTTTCGATAGCGACAAGTCATTTTCACGCGCCAAGTGTGGCTTTGCCTAGTTTTCTCTCTAAAGCACTTCAGATCGACGGAAAARGCATCATTCTCCATCCTAAATCACAAGGAAGTGCTCGCGAATGGCCAATCGAAAAATACATTGAACTCACGAATGAATTAATCAAAACGGGATTCACGGTTTTTTTCACAGGAACCCAAGCCGAAGGAGATACATTTAGAAGTCAGATTCCTGTTCACCAGAATGTAATTGATACGACAGGCAAATTGAGTCTTGACGAATTGATTTCGTTCATCTCTAAGGTTGACTTTCTTCTCGCCTGTTCGACCGGTCCACTTCACATTGCAGGTTATTTGGGCATTAACACCATTGGGTTTTTTGTTCCAAGGCGACCGATTCATCCCGGTAGGTGGAAAGCTCTTGGTCCAAACGTTTCCATTTTAGTGAACGACCCTGAATGCGCAAATTGTACGAAGAAAGCGGATTGCAACTGCATTGCTGATATTTCAGTTGAGCGCGTGTTGGATTTGCTAGTATAATTGGAAAGAAAATCGCGCACAAGTAAAAACATAAAACGACTTTTAACCTTAGATACACGATTGATAATAATGAAGCAATTACCAATAATTATCTTCTTTTTAGTTAGTTTAACTTATGGATTTAGTCAAAATGGTGCAGACCCTTTTGATCTTCCGACCTATTCGATTAAAAAGAATAATATCAAAACGATATCCGAACTTGATGCCGCCGAAAATGTGGTGCAACATGCTGTTTATGATCAACACGGCAATCAAATTTACTACGAAGAAGAGGGCCGAATTATTCAATTTGAATTGGATTATAATCAAAAAGGACATCTAAAAAAAGAGGTGGCAATTGGCTTAAGACATGAATTCATTCTAAAGAAACGACCGATCTATAATGATTTGGGCCAAATAGATTCAATAATTTATGGACTTCCTGTTGGAATGTATTATTCAGGATTTATTGAAAAGTATACGTATCGCAARGATGGGCGGATCAAAAATATTGATGTTTACAGCGCTCCGTATGAAAGATTAATGTTTCGGCATGATTATGTTTACAGTCATGGAATTAAGAGTGAACTGGAAGCGATACGCACTTTTTTATTAGACGGGGAAGAGTCAATCACTGTTTTTACAGAAAAATTCACCTATTATCAAAACGGAAACATAAAAAAGTCTTCACAAGTATCAGTAAAAGGGGATACCATTGCAATCAATTTCTTTGGCGAAAAAGGACGTTTGCKGAATGAAATAASGTCACCTTTTTTAACTACACCCRGTAGTTCTATGTATTCATCTAACCTWTATTCTGAGGTRCTAAAGAAAATCGCGACACCATTAACCCCTTTTGTTATTTGCAAAAATCTAAATCGTGAAAATTACCAAGGAAAACGAAAACAGCTGTCTCATATTAAACACGAGTATGAGAATGGTAAATTGCTAAAATCAATTAGAAGCATAAAACACAAAGAATTGGTATACATACTGTCCACAGATACTTACAGATATAACGAGGAGAATAAACTATGTGAACGGGTAACAATCAACTCCACAAACCAAGATACTACAACTGTAAGGTTTACATCGGATCAAAGGCAACGGTATATTCATTTGTCTGAAAATTCTCGATCATATTTGGTCGTAAAAAAAGMAAGGAATTCTGAAAACTCCTCYGACGAATTAATAATTGAATCATTCGATCATCGCTGGGAATGTAAAACAACGACTGATTATGATTCTMTCGTAAATTCAGTTACTAAAAAGAAATTYTGCTTGGATTCTGAMGGCGAATATCCTGTGGAACCAGAACAAATTACAGTGGCAAAATTTGATTCTTCTGGGCGACAAATTAACCATGATACATTTTTTGATGCGAAAAAAGCGTCTAAGAGCACATCATATATCTACTCAGATAAAGAAGAGCTTGTTCGATATGAGTACAACGGTCAATATTGGAAATATTTTTATAATTCAAGCGACTCTTCATTAATTAGGCAAGAGTATTACAGCGATAGTTTGTATGAAAATTTAGAATTATTTTACATCTATGCATACGATAACTTGGGAAATTATACGGTAACGCTTACTTACCCGAATGAAAATGATTTTAGCGAATATTTTCCAACGATTCAGTATTTCGATCGTGATAGGAAGGTCTTAAAAAAAGAGTGGATAGCACCCGAAAGTTCAAACAATCAGACAATGAGCATTCGTTATAATAATCTGGGCTTGTGTGTAGAAATCATTCTTGATAGGTGGGGCGGCAAGGAAATTACAAGGTTCAAGTACGATTTTTACTAAAGACGTTCTCTAACTAAATATAAATTTCATAGTTGTTTAGTAACTTACAGCATCGAAAGTTTAGTTAAATGTTATTAACACAAAAAACGATCAGAGTCCTTCTCCATATAGTCTATACAAACATCATCGTTGCGATCTCAGCTGGATTGCTATCAGCGGGGTATTGTTTCATGAATGGGATAGAAACCTGGTACCTCTATGGATTATTTGCCCTCTTTTCGACGTTTTCGGTATACAACGGTCAGCGATTAATTAAATCAACTCATCCTACTCAAACTCCTTGGTTGATGTGGGTACAGCGAAATGAAAAAAGCTTGTACTTGGCAACATTTGCATCAGGACTTTTGACCTTGTCTTGTTTGTTGTTGATTGGAAAAATCTCAGTTGGATCAGTCGTTTTATTGCTCACTTCAGGAATTATCAGTTTGTTCTACGTCATCCCAATTAAGGGCGTAGTCATGCGTGAAATTCCATATGTCAAGATCTATCTGATTGCAAGCACGTGGGCTGTTGTACTGATTTTATTTCCAATGTTAAACGAGGATAAGTTCGAATGGCCTGTCGTTTTACATGCACTTGCTCATGCACTCTTCATTATTTCGGCAGCTATTCCTTTCGATATTCGCGATGTGAAATTCGATCGCGATTCACATAAAACCATTCCTCAAGTGATTGGTGTTCGATGGGCCAAGTCAATATCAAGCTTGCTTCTACTGTTGTTTTTGATAATAATGGTTCTTTCAGCTCCACAATTGATTACTTCACCGGTATTCTATTGTGCTCTAGTTGTTCAATTAATTCTCCTCCTTTTCATGAATGAAAATCGGGGTGATCTCTATTGCGCTGGGGCTATTGATGGTGCGATCGGATTAATCGGCTTGAGTTACTTTTTCACAAATATGTCATGGTAACTCAAACAATTGTTCATTATTCCCTTCATTTTTTAGCTCCTGGATTAATCGCCTGGATCTTCTTTCGCGAGCATTGGAAAAAGGCCTGGCTGATCATGTTGGCAACAATGATTATTGACCTTGATCATCTTTTGGCAACTCCTATTTTCGATCCGGATCGTTGCAGTATAGGTTTTCATCCGCTTCATTCATATGTTGCCATAGCATTGTACCCCATTTTGTTATTCTTTACGAAAACTCGAATTATCGCGGTTGGTTTATTGTTTCATATCCTAACAGATTTTATTGACTGTCAATTTAGTTTTCCTTAATTCAGATAAATAAATCAAATAGAGCTTACAGGTTTTTCCAGTCAAGAAAAGGGCTAAAAGTGTTAATTTGTGGACATGAAAACTATCTCCGTTATCCTTTTATTCCTGTGTAGTACTTTCTTTACATCAGCTCAAGACACAAAAATCCTATTCTTAAAGAAAAATACCAAGGAAAAACTACTAGAGAAGAATACACACTATTTCTCACCTAAGTCGATTGCTAGAAGAGAAAGACAGCAAGTTTCTTTTGATAATTATGATCTTCCTGTGAATAAGCAAATACTAAACTCCCTCTCACAAGATGGAGAAGTTCTGAATGTTTCAAGATGGTTGAATGCATTAACTTATCGATCAGACTTATCGGCAGATGAACTTTTGTTGAAGTATGATTTTATAGATAGGATTCAAGTAGTTAAAACACCAATGAAATCCAACCATGATAAATTTGAAATTCAAACAAAATCATTGGATTACGGGGCAGGAGCTGAGCAAGTTCAGCAATTGAATTTAGATTGTTTACATGATTTGGGTTATACTGGATCTGGAATATTTTTGGGAGTAATTGATGCTGGATTCAATAACATGGATTCGCTGGGTTATTTCGATGCCGTATTCCTCGAAGGAAGAGTGCTGGACACCTTCAATTTTGTGAATAGTGCTCAAACAGTTTATGATTTCAGTGGACATGGCACAGCTGTTACTTCGTGTATTGTTGGAGAAGGTTCTACTCCGGATCAATATATTGGAGCAGCAGTAGATGTTGACTTAGCATTATACCTTACTGAGGACGTTTCTTCAGAAACTGAAATTGAAGAATTCAACTTAGTAGCAGCTCTGGAGAGAGCCGATTCTATCGGAATTGACTTAATCAATATTTCCCTCGGTTATTTTGGATTCGATGATTCAACGACAAGTCACGTTTATGCTGATTTAGATGGCGTAACAACGATCGCATCTATTGGGGTAAATGTTGCAAAATCCAAAGGGATATTTGTGGTTATCTCTGCCGGAAACTCTGGCCCATCAACTATCTCAACACCGTGCGATGCTACTGGAGGTTTTTGTGTCGGAGCGGTAACGGATCTTGGTAACTATGCGTGGTTTTCATCAGTTGGACCTTCATCAGACGGAAGAGTGAAGCCTGATGTAATGGCTCGGGGAGGAGATGCTTGGTTCGTTAACGGGGCGGACTCGCTAGAACAAGGAAATGGAACCTCATTTGCTTCACCGATTCTTTGTGGAGCTGTGGCTTGCTTAATTCAAGCAAATCCGAGTAAAACAGTGGATGAAGTGATGAATGCAATTCGCGAATCGGCAAGCTTATTTATCACTCCAAATGATTCAATGGGATATGGAATTCCAGATTTTTGCGCAGCGAATGATATTCTCATAGCGAGTGCTAATATAGATTCACAGAATGGATCAAGTATTTTGATCTATCCAATTCCAACAAGTAATCAGTTAATCATTTCGGGTTTATCTGCAACTCAAGAGACGATTTCGATAAGGGTTTACGATAATTTAGGACAGCTCGTTTTTAGTGAAACTAAAGTGGCAACAGACAGTGAATTGAGTTTGAATATTTCAGAGCTTGCAAATGGAATTTACAATTTGGTTCTGACTCAAGAAGGTCTTCAAATTCGCAGAAATATTTCAGTGTCCAAGTAGGGTCTTCATTTCTAATGAGTGTTTTTTCGATCAATTTTGTCAGGAATCGAAAGCAAAAGAGACTAAGCAGAAGAATAAAACAAGGCTATGGCAAATGAAAAAGTGAATTTCTTAAATGAAAACGGTCAGGTTCTAGCTGCGCGATTAGAATTGCCAGAAGGTGACCCAAAAGGATTTGCGCTGTTTGCGCATTGCTTTACGTGCAACAAAAACTTAACCGCAGCTCGGAATATTGGAAGGGCATTAACAAAGGCCGGAATAGCAGTACTGCGATTTGATTTTACAGGACTGGGTGAAAGTGAAGGTGCTTTTGAGGACACGAATTTCTCTTCCAATGTTGAAGACTTGGTGAGTGCATCTAATTTTCTAGCTGAAAACTACCAATCTCCGAAAATTCTAGTAGGCCATTCTCTTGGAGGTGCAGCCGTGATTTTTGCAGCGGCAAGAATTGAAAGTGTCCGTGCAGTTGTAACAATTGGCGCTCCTTCTGATCCAAAACATGTCCAACATTTATTTAAATCAGATATTCAGGAAATAGAAGAGAAAGGAGAAGCAAGATTATCCATCGGTGGTACAGAATTCAAGATTCAGAAGCAATTTTTGGATGATATCAACCAGAAGAACATGGCGCGGACGCTCGAAAACCTGAGAAAGGCACTTTTGGTGATGCATTCTCCCCAAGACACAACGGTAGGAATTGAAAATGCTGGAGAAATTTATCAAGCTGCGTGGCATCCGAAAAGCTTCATTTCATTGGATGGTGCAGACCATTTATTATCGGAGAAAAAGGATTCATTGTATGTTGGGAAATTAATTGCTGCTTGGTCAGAACGATACATTTAAAGAACTGAAAAACAGTAGGTACGATTGTATGATTGTTCGAAACGCTTCGCTGCAATTGTTCGGTATTTTCAATAGTCAACCTAAGTCTGAAAATCGAGCGATCGGATATTCTGATAATCGACTTACGCAAATAAAGCTTGAACAACTTCGGTAATTTTCCCACACTGAACCAACTCAATTTTAAAGTTTTTCTGTGCTATTCCCTTGTTATATTTTGAAATAATGATTTTATCGAACCCTAATTTTTCTGCTTCGTAAATACGTTGATCAACGCGATTCACAGGGCGAACTTCACCCGACAGGCCAACTTCCGCGGACAATGCTATGTTTTTTGGGATAGGGAGATCAGCATTCGAAGACAAAACAGCGACAACAACAGCCAAATCAATCGCTGGATCATCCACTTTGATTCCTCCAGCAATGTTTAAGAAAACATCTTTCGCTCCAAGTTTGAATCCACAGCGTTTTTCCATTACCGCCAGTAGCATGTTCAATCGTTTACTATCAAAACCTGTTGAAGATCGTTGAGGAGTCCCATAAGCTGCTGTACTCACCAGCGCTTGAACTTCAACTAACATCGGGCGCATTCCCTCCATCGTAGCTGAGATAGAAATTCCACTGAGCGAACTGTCCGTATTGGTAATCAAGATCTCCGACGGGTTTTCAACCTGTCTCAATCCTTGGCTATTCATTTCATAGATTCCAAGCTCATTTGTACTTCCAAATCGATTTTTTATCGAACGCAGCAAACGGTAAACATGATTTCGATCGCCTTCAAATTGTAGAACGGCATCCACCATGTGTTCCAAAACTTTCGGGCCAGCTAATGATCCCTCTTTTGTGATGTGTCCAATGAGAAACACAGGAACATTACTTTGTTTCGCGTAGCGAAGCAGTTGTGCGGTGCACTCTCGAACTTGCGAAATGCTCCCTGGAGAACTTTCAATATTCGGCGAATACAAGGTTTGAATCGAGTCGATTATCAGCAAATTGGGTTGAATTTCCTCAGCTTGTTGAAAGATATTGTTGATGTTCGTCTCTGTAAGAATAAAGCAGGCTTGGTTAATCACGCCGATGCGCTCTGCTCGCATTTTAATTTGCTGATCGCTTTCTTCACCCGAAACGTAAAGTACATTCATTTTTGATGAAGCAACAGCGACTTGCAAAAGCAAGGTCGACTTCCCAATTCCAGGTTCTCCACCAAATAACACCAATGATCCAGGTACAATTCCTCCGCCTAACACACGGTCTAATTCAGAATCGCCCAATAAAATGCGCGCATGTTTTTGGTTCTTGATTTCTTGAAGTGATTGCGGTTTTGCGGCACGTTCAGATCGCGAAAAGGCGACGACCTGTGGAGCTTGTTTTTGAATTATTTCTT
>NVXP01000101.1 GCA_002733985.1 Fluviicola sp.
CAACAAAAGCCTACAAGTTATATAACGGTAAATTCGTTATCTTTTATAGCCGTCCAAATACAACACTAAAGGACTAAGATCGCTTTTCCCGAACCAATTATCGGTCATTTAGATCACTCGTTTTCTTCCTTCGGAAGATCATCAGTAATGGGATTCAATTTCTCCTGCTGATGGATTAAAATGCGGTCTAAATAGATCAGAATTAACTGAGTCAATGGAAGCGCCAATATCGTTCCAACGAAACCTCCTAATAGATAGATCCAAAGGGCAAAAGCCAAGATCATAACTGCAGGATTCATTCCACTAACGGATTTCATAATCCTGTTAAAGAAGACCGTTTCTTCTAATATTGAAACCAAAATATATACGGCCAAAATAATACCGAAGAACAATAAGAAATGCATATTCGTTTCTATGGATAACACCCAACATCCTATCGCGACCACTGGAAGACTTAAATAATGGAAATGTGCTGCGTAGGTCAAAAGACCTGTGAGTATTCCAATGATAATTGCTCCAGGAAGATCCATAATAGAGAACGCGATCACAAAAATGGCCATAGAAATTAATACCACCTTCGCTCGTTGACGGAAGTAATTCAAAAAGACCACTTTAAAATCAAGCCAAATACCTTGAAAACGTGAATTGAGAGGCTTTCGCCCTTTCATGTACTTCGCAGATTTCGCCTCGAAATAATCAAAGGTATAGAGTATTGTCACTAAATAAATGAGCGTGTAGATGAGCATTAAAAATCCATTCCAGTTCTTTTTCTTTACTTCTTTTGGTTCGGCGCTTGGATCGTTTAAGAAGGAGTAAACACTTTCCAAAGCGGCGGTTAGGTCCTTTTCTTTGGTTTCATTCGATAAGGTGTCCAAACTTTTAATTTGGTTTTGAACTGCTTCACTCTCGTAAACGCCATCGACAAAGCTTCCTACACTCTTCCGGATATCCGTGATTTGCTCATCATTTTGCTCCACAAAAACATCCACGGCACTCACAAGGCGCTTTGTATCTTTTATGAGATAGCTTCCAAAAAAAATGAGAATACAGACAATCAAAGCTGTACTAGAAACCAAAAAGGTCGTAATCGCCAAATTCCGATTGGGAATTTTTTGTTGAATCTTGAGAATGACAGGATTTAACAAATAGGCAATGAAAATTGCAAAGACAAACGGTAAGACAATTTCTCCCACAAAGTGAATCAGAAGCAGCAATACGATTAGCAGCACAGCTCCAGTGGCATATGCCTTAACTTTTTCAGAAATCACCATGAAACGAAGATCTTAAAATGAATACGATGAACAAAATACGGGAAAATTGGGGATTAAGTATTTATTGGATATGGTACCCGACCTCAAGACAGATTTGGGATCGTGGAAAACTCCATTGCGGAGATCAATCGTATACCTAATTGCGGATTTATGGCCGCGTTCTACCGTGAAGATGCACTGAAACGTGCAAGAAAACTGTTACCCAAGAAATAGGAATTCATTCTGACTTGATACGGATAGTTTCCGTAACGTTCACGTACTCACTTCAAACTTGTTTCACAGGTTAAAAAAAAGTAGATTTAGATGAACTATAAGAAGCCATAGATTGGAGGTCAAACAAAAATACTTAACATATAAAGGACATATCGTTTTCGGCAAACAGTCCATGCCAGAATTCGACAGAATCCCAAAAGAATATGCCGACAATGAGGCGTGCTTTGTTTTTGTGAACCAAGGAGAGGTATCCGTTCGATCTCAGAACGATTATATGAACTTGAACAAGAGCACTGGAGTTCTGGCGAAATGCCTTCATTATTTCTTCGAGATGAATGAAGCGCAACGAAAATCAAGTGAATGCGTTGAGGTTATTGCTGTGTTGATTTATCCGTCATTGGTAGAGGAATTGTTTGAATTCGACCTGACCCAATCCAATTACAGTTTTAATTTCAACATCAAGCAAGTCCAGATTGATCGTTTACTCGAAAACTTCAAGGAAAGCATCAATATTCTAATTGACAATCCAGAGCTAGCGGATGAAAGCATCATAAAGAACAAGCTCAAGGAATTCGTGCTGTTGATGTCAAAGTCCCAAAATGCACCTTCCCAGCTTGATTTTCTCTCTGCATTATTCAAACCCATTGATATTTCGTTCAAGACGACTATCCAGCATAATTTGTATTCGAGCCTTTCCATAGATGATCTTGCACGTTTGTGTCATTTGAGTACATCGTCCTTCAAACGAAAATTTAGTGAAGTATACGAGGATACGCCTAAGAAGTACATCGCTGTAAAAAAACTGGAGAAAGCAGCCTCTCTCTTAAAGCTCAACGACAACAGAATTTCTGACATCGCCTATGATGTAGGTTTTGAATCACTTGCAACTTTTAACCGTAACTTCTCAAAACGTTATGGAAAATCCCCATCAGAATACCGTTTGAGCTAAACTGAGAATCCTTTGGCCTAAATCGATAAGACTGTCTCCTCATTCATTCGGATATTTGTAGTGTACAAATAGTCAAACACGATAATTATGAATAAGACGGTATTAATCACAGGAGCGAATGCGGGAATTGGAAAAGAGTCAGCTCGTCAGTTAGCACTCAAATTCGGAACGGAAAAAATCTACCTCGCTTGTCGTAATATGCACAAAGCAAAGGCGGCAAAACTTGAATTGGAAGAATCTACAGGAAAATCAATTTTCGAAATAATTATCATGGATGTATCGAACATTGACTCTGTACGTTCCGCTGTACAGGAGTTAGAAACTCCTATCGATGCACTAATTATGAATGCTGGAGGAATGGGAGGAAAAACTCCAGGAGCGAAAACAGAGGACGGCGTAACGAATATGTTCGCATCAAACGTTCTAGGTCACATCGTTCTTCTAGATGAATTATTAAAAGCTAAGAAATTAAACAACGTTGCTTTGTTTGCAGGAACTGAAGCAGCTCGTGGAATTCCAAAAATGAAAATGAAACGACCGAGCTTACTAACGTCCTCTGTTGAAGAGTTTGAGTCGATTGCAGACGGTTCTTATTTTGGAGATAAATTCAATGCAATGTCTTCCTACGGGCTAGTAAAATATACCGCTATAATGAGTTTATTATCATCAGCACGGAAACACCCTAACGTACGTATATTATCAATGAGTCCTGGTGGAACTAGTGGAACTGAAGTAGCAAATGACATGTCATTTATCTTGCGTCTAATGATGAAAATGATGAGTAAAACATTAATGCCGCTTATGGGGATGATGCACAAACTTGAAACAGGAGCAAAACGGTTTGTTGATGGAATCAGCGATGAAACCTACGAAACAGGAATATTCTATGCGAGCAAGGAAAAAGTGCTAACGGGTCAAGTAGTTGATCAAGCAACAATTTTTGTTGACTTAGAGAATGAGTCTTATCAAGACAACGCATATGATGCAATTCACAAATTTATTCGCTAATTTTTAACTTTCTAAAAAGACGACTATGGAAATTACACGTATCTATACGGACTCAGACGGTCAAAGTAACTTTGAAATTTGTCCAATCCTGATGGAAGAGAAATCGGAAATTGGTTTTTTCTCAACACCAAAGACGAATGTTAAATCACTTCGTTTCCAAAACGTATATCCGCATCAGGAATGGGAATTTCACAGTGCAGATAGCAAGGCGTACATTACCATTCTTGAAGGCACGCTAGAACTTGAAGTGAGCAATGGCAAGAAGAAGAATTTCACTGTAGGTGATGTCATCTTTTTAGAAGACCAATCTGGACAGGGCCATAAATTGAAGACCTTTGAACATGCCGTATGCGGAATGGTTGTACATTTTGATTAAGCACAAGTCAACCTGTTTTGGAGAAAATATTCAGTACTGAAATTAAGGAGGCGTCAAATTCCTTTACATATCATGCATTAAAAAGGGAGAACAAACTGTTCTCCCTTTTCTTTTGACGTTTCGCGCCGGCTTTTTTTGAAGACCAAATTCTAGCCAACAGAAAATAATCTAAGCTTTAGTCCAAGAGCTAATTATCACACAGCCGCTTGATCGTAACAGACTCAAAATAGGACAACGATTGTCAACCTTTTCTCCCAATTGAGAAACTTGCTCGCTCGTTAATTCCCCATGTACAATAGCTGATAGACTAGCTCTTTTGAAGCAATCTTTGGAATGGTCAGTAACTCCCATAAACCCATCAAGGTTTAAATCTATCTCAAGCGTAATTTCAATTTTGGATATATCCAGGGATAGCTCTTCTGCAACAACCTGTGCTTGCTCATTTTGACAACTAGCCAAGGAAGCAGCGAAATATTGCATTGGATTAGGACCACTATTCGATCCTCCATCTTCTACAGGCTCATCTACTTTTACCGTCCATTCTGTACCCGTTATTTGAACTGTTGTTGGCCAGCCCTTACCTTCCGCTGTTGCCTTAAATGTTTCTAAATGTTGTATTTCACTCATCGTTTTTGTGTTTTTAGTATTAAATCAATTCTACATCCGTAGTTATTTCAAGTAAACCTGGACCATCGTGATCCATTAATTGTTTCATTGCTTCATGAAGGTTTTCTTTATCAGACACCTTGAGACCAAGTGCTCCACAGCCTGTTGCATATTCAGCGAAATTTGGATTAACGAGATCTGTTGCCCAAACATCGAACTCACCTGCTCTTTGTTCTTTAGAAATCTTTCCGAGCTCATTGTTGTTCAGGATAATGACCTTTATCGGCATGTTGTATTTCACCAATGTTGTGATTTCCGCTAAGTACTGGCAGAATCCACCATCTCCAGCAACAGCAATCACAGGTCGTTCATCTCCAACAGCAGCCCATGCTCCCATTGCGGCAGGTAGAGCAAATCCAATTGATCCAAGATAGCCAGACATTAAAAAAGTATGCTCTTGGCATTCAAAATAACGTCCGAAGGAATACGCATTATTACCAACATCGGCGCACATAATGGCATTTGCTGGAGCGAGCTTATTAAGCGTATCAAAAACGGCAATGGAGCTAATTCCTTTACCATGATCTTCTTCTAATCTCTTCTTCTTCTCCGTTTTCCAAATATCCCAGCGTTCTTTAACCTCCTCAGTGTGATTTACCTTATTGTCAACCGTGCTAATTTGTTCGTTCAGCATATTCACCGTAACTGAAATTTCACCCCAAACTGCAGCATCAATCTTGTGGAACTTACTTAGCGCCATTGGATCAAAATCAATTTGTATTGTAGGCTTTTTAGGTGTTACCCCCGTATGATTTGAAAATGAAGCTCCAATAACAAGCAATACGTCGGATTCGTTCATGAACCAAGATGCGATTGGCGTACCGCTTCGTCCTAAAACACCACACCCCAAGGGATGGGAATCCGAAATTTGTCCTTTCGCTTTAAACGTTGTCATCACTGGACATTTCAACTTCTCCGCCAATTCAATCACCTCCTTCATGTGGAAGCGCGCTCCATGTCCAACAATTATCGCTGGACGTTTTGCTTTATTCAACATTCCCAATGCTTTCTCAAATGTTTCTTTGGGAGGAGCAATCGTCATTGGTGTAATTCTTCCTTCTGGGCTATCGGCAATCTCAGTGCTACCAACCGGAAGCTCTTGAATTTCATCAGGAAATGTTAGGTGAGAAACATCGCGTTTAATGATTGCACTTTTAATAGCGAGCGCCATTAATTCACTGTGCTTACTGCTCGCCTCTACTCTATGGTTGAACTCTGCCACGGTATCAAATGCTCTTACCAGATCAACTTCCTGAAAATTTCCAGTCCCCATTACTTGCGTCGCCACTTGACCCGTTAAGGCCAGAATGGGAGCACGATCTACCTTTGCATCCCAAAGCCCGGTGTACATGTTTGTAGAACCTGGACCAGCAATCGCGAAACAAGCAGCAGGCTTCCCTGTAAGCTTTCCATAAGCAGAAGCAGCAAACGAAGCAGCACCTTCATGTCGGATTCCTATGAATTTTAAGTTTCCTTTTTGCTCTTGTCTTCTGAGTGCATCGGCCATCCCTAAATTTGAATGTCCAACCATTCCAAAAACACGGTTCACTCCCCAATTGACCATCGTTTCAGCCATGACATCCGTAATTGTTGTTTCATGGGGAACTTCCTCTTCTAAACCAACAAATATTGTATCTCCTTCAATTTTCAAATCAAAACTCGGCAATCCATCGTCGAAGCCTTCAGCAGAGCCTCCACATGGTTCGAAATCCCAACCGTGCCATGGACAGCGTAACATTCCGTTTTCAATCGACCCTTCGCCAAGAGGTCCACCCTGATGAGGACATTTATTCTCTAAGGCATAGAATTCTCCTTCAAAATGTGTTAAACAAATCCCTTTATGACCAGCTGTAACGGTCATTACTCTTCCATTTGGAAGCTCATTCTTGTCTTCTAGTACCTTGTGCCAAACCAATTTCGTGTTCATGTCTTATCTTTTTAATGTATTTGTCTAATGGAAACGGCCTTAATCGAATAAACCAGCAGTATTGCAATGGAACTGCATAAGGATAAGACACCGAATATTAACAATCCTTTCGAGAGGAATTCACAATTTGAAAATACCGCGAGTATTACCCCAGCAAGTAAAAAAAGAAATACTGCTATGTATTGAAAGACAATTGAAATACTCAAGCGCTTTAGCTGTAAAAGTTTGGCTCTTACAACTTCGCAATCAGCCGTCTTTATCGCGATCAAGTCTGTAATCTCTTTATTGAGAATCAACATAATATTTGATGTCGACATAATTATCAATCCAACTCCCGGAATTATTGTCATTGGTAAATACCATTCCATAATTTTTCTTTTTCGTTTGTTGATTACACCGATAACTTCTTAAACTCGCTCATTGAAGCTAATTATAATTTCCTTACTTCTTAGGATATAACTTCTTCACCAATTGACCGATACTGAGTCCTTGCACCACTACTGAGAAGAGCACAACGGTATATGTAATGAAGAGTAAGACCTCATTTACTTCTCCATCTACTACAGGAATGGATAAAGCCAATGCAAGCGAAATTCCTCCCCTCAATCCTCCCCATGACAACAAGGAGACTGTTTTCATTGTTGAACCATCTTTGTGCTTTAACAATGAAAATGGAATAATTACTGAAACAAAGCGTGAAAACAATACAATGATTATTGCAATTAGTCCTAAAATCAGGTACTTCCCATTGAAATCAAGTAAATGTGCCGCCAAGCCAATCAATAGAAACAAAATACCATTGAGCGTTTCATCCAAGACTTCCCAAACCTCATTAAACGTTTTTCTCGTTTCACCTTTATTTGATGAGATATTGAATTTGTTTCCGATAATCAAACCAGCAACGACCATTGCGAGAGGTCCAGACAAATGTAACATCGAGGCTATTGCATATCCTCCCATTGCTGTAGCAAGGCTTAATATCACGACCAATTGCGCATTTTCTTTTACGGATTTCATAAGTGCGTAGGCGATATTCCCGATCAAAGCACCAAACAACAATCCTCCAACGGCCTCTTCTAAAAAGAGCATTCCAATTTCAGCAAAAAGCGACTCTTCTCCCCCCATTGAGTTTTCCGCTCCTATCACCAAGAGAACACCAGAAAACACGACCACTCCAACTCCATCATTGAAAAGTGATTCACCTTCAATTTTCATTTCAAGACTTTGGCTCACTCCGGCTTTTTTAAGAATGGCAATAACTGCGATGGGATCCGTTGGAGATATTAAGGCACCAAACAACAAGGCATACAACAATGATAGTTCGACTCCGACAAGCATCGCGGCACCATAGATCAGTAGACCAACAACCGCGGTTGAAATGAGCACACCAAGACTGGCGAAAAGAAAAACAGACCACTTTTCCTTAGCTAGTGCATGAATGTTGACATGGATAGCGCCCGCAAATAGCATGAAGCTCAACATACCATCCATCAAAAGTGTTTTGAAATCGACTTCCGTAACTATGTCGCAAAAGAATTGATAAAAGTCTGGGAGAATATTTTTGCTGAGAACGACTAAAATTGAAAAGGCCACGCCCATCAGCATTAATCCGATTGTATTCGGCAATTTTATCCACCGATAATTTATGTAGCTAAAAAGCGCTGCAATTAATAATAAGATACTGAACGATTGAAGCATAATTACTCTTTTTTAGTGCGTAGATTTAACTGGTTATTTGATGGTAAACATTGCCCCAACTGTAACAAAATCATCCTTTAATCGGCTCTGCACATGCCCATACTCAGCAAAGACTGTGAACGATCCAAAATTTCGATGCAGTCCACCTCCGAAAACAGCACCGAAAGCTTCTTCAGATTCGTGAGGGTCTTTTTCGATGGTGTAATTCGCTCCAAATAAGGGATAAATTCCAACCAGTTTCGTTTCGAAAATGTAATGAGCAATTAGATTAATATCATACACATCTAGCTCGCCCTCCTTGAAAAAAGAGAATTCAGGACCAAAACAGATGTGCTCGCCCATATTATAATAGACTCTAGTATTGACTCCTATTCCATTAAAGTGAAACGAATATGATGCTCCTGCTCCTAGAGAAATTGAATTCTTTTTAAATAAACAGTGATGATCTTCTCCGACTTCGTGTTCTGAACTGCCACCGTGTTGTGCTTGAAGATTAAAAAATGAAAGAAGGAGTACGCAAATAATTAGTGTAGTTAATCTCATTATCAATTTATTAGATGATACTAATCTAGTTTATTCCAGCGTAAGAAATCCCGGTGAGTTTATGCATTTCATAGTTTAATGTACTCAGATCATTTTGATTAAACTTCCSAATATCGTCATGACCRCAAGAGCGAGAAACCACTTTTATCAAATCATTTGTTGCTCTGAAAAAATTATTCAATTGTTTTGCAGACTCATTTATAATAATCCGTTGTCGCAAATTTTCTTTTTGCGTGGCAATTCCAACAGGACAATTATTGGAGCTACATGCGCGCATTCCYAAACAACCAATAGCTTGTAAGGCTGCATTTGAAACAGCAATTGCATCRGCACCGAGCATCATTGCTTTTGCGAAATCTTCAGCAACTCTCAAACCTCCCGTGATCACTAATGTCACATCTTTCGCTCCGACTTTATCCAAATGTTTTCTAGCTCGTGCTAATGCTGGAATTGTAGGAACGTTAATATTGTCTCTCAATATCCTTGGAGCAGAACCWGTTCCACCACCTCTTCCATCAAGAATGATGTAATCCACTCCTACTTGAAGTGCAAAATCAATATCCGCTTCGATGTGACTTGCAGCAATTTTAAATCCAATAGGAATCCCTCCTGTCTTTTCTCGTACCACTTCAGCAAATGTTCTAAAATCACCTGCTGTTTTCATGTCGGGAAATGCAGCAGGAGAAATAGCCGTCTCCCCTTCGGTAAGACCTCGAACTTCAGCAATTTCTTTTGTTACTTTACTTCCAGGAAGGTGTCCTCCGGTTCCTGTTTTTGCTCCTTGCCCACCTTTAAAATGGAAGGCCTGAGCTTTCTTGACTTTCTCCCATGAAAATCCGAATCTACCCGATGCCAATTCATAGAAGTAGCTCGAATTACTTTCTTGTTCCTCAGGTAACATTCCTCCTTCGCCACTACAAATACCGGTTCCAGCCATTTCAGCTCCTTTGGCCAAGGAGATTTTCGCTTCCTTAGACAAAGCACCAAAACTCATATCAGAGACGAACAAGGGGATTTCAAGTTCAAGCGGTTTTTGCGCATTTGGACCGATAACAACTTTGGTCCGAACGTCGTCTCTATCAAACAATGGACGGCTAGCCAATTGAGCGGGCAAGAATTGAATGTCTTCCCATTTCGGCAAGGTATTTCTATCCACTCCCATAGATACTGAAGGACCATGATGACCATAGTTTTTCAATCCATTTTTAGCCAGTTCTTTAATGTAAGCAGTATATGGCTCAGTTTCCTCTGGATGAGTATCTGCATATTGACCTAAATAGGAATCTCTATCAAAAGGTTGAGGCTGCACTTTTTCAAAAGCAAGAATTTCCGCTTTGTCGACTTTCACGTACTCATCTTCAATATGAGCTGTGAATTTATGGAGTACTTCCTTATTATTGTACTCGCTTACTCCCGTATCATATCGGTAATCCCATCCGTGGACACCACAAATTAAATTGTCACCTTCAATATGTCCATCCGCCATCAATGCTCCTCTGTGCAAACAGCGACCATAAAGAATCGAAATAATATCATCGTATTTCACGATCACCAAATCGGTGTTCTCTGCCAAAACATGAGCTGGAACTCTATCCGAGAGTTCATTCAATTTTATTAGATTGAGTAATTCCATTCTGTTAATTTTTGGTCATTAATAGTTCTATCTTCTTTGAGTCATATTGGATAACTCCTTCCTTTCTTAGCTTACTCATAACATTGCTCACTGTTTGGCGAGATGTATTTGTTAAATGCGCAATATCAGAATGAGAAATTAGATTTTTCGCCTCGTAATTCGTGTCGATTATTTCTCCAAATTCTTTGATGTAATTAATTATGTACTCTTTAATTCTTGTGTAGCTATCCTTATAAAGTAAGTCTTCTAATCGAGTTTTAAGTTTCCTGATTCGAATTCCATTTAGTTTTAGAATTCCATTCTTCAGAGAAAGGTGTTGATCTAAGAGCATTCGCATTTGATCAGCTTGAATATAACAAAGTGTCACATCCTCCAATGTAATGGCTTTTTCATCTGGAGCCTGATCACTAAAGAGACTTAACTCTCCAAAGATGTTTCCCTTTTTCACTAGATGAATGGTGTGATTCGTGGATTTCGAAACAATTTTGATCGTTCCTACTTTAAGGAAAAAAACCACATTCGAATCATTGTACTTAAACTCAATTTCCTCCCCTTTTCGAAAATGTTTCATTTCTAATAATTCACACATTTTCATTAGATTCATTTTCCCCATCTTTTTCATGAGGTCAAAATCTTTGAGGAACCAGAATTTTGTCTGATTTAACATAAAATAAAAATAACATAAATAGTATTTCAAGAATTTTCAAAACTGCAATTCGGTCGCCTGAAGTAACTTTCTCGAATAATTCTTGGACGTAAAAGGAACATAACCTTTACAAAAAGGTGAATTACTTTACAAAATCAAGGAGAAACTAGGAGATGACGGAACACATTTTTGTGAGGTCATGAACAGAATCGATTTATACTTTCCTCATGTCTATTCGGGGCCAATAAAGGTTCTGATCGAATCTCACTAACGAAAAAAGGGCTCCCAAATGGGAACCCTGATTTAATAAATTGAAGCACGAAATTAATCGTGGTGTTTAAAGCTTAATCAGCTTTTTCAAACCAGACAATTTTTCGTCTATAAAAATTTGAACGAGATATAATCCGCTCGCCTTCAGTTCATCTCCGATCTCAAAGCTGTTTTTTCCAATATTCAAGTTTTGTACTTGGACATTTGTAATCTCATTCCCCATCAGATCCAAAATACGAATACGTACTTTTTTGGATTCAGAAAGATGAAATTGTACAGTCGATGTTTGATCAAAAGGATTCGGAACAATACTGAATGCCAAATCGTCTGAAATCATCTCATCCAAATCGGCAAAACCACTAACGTTCACAGGAATAACCTGCGTTTGATCCACATTCATTGTATTCAAATCAATGTAATCGAAGCTTATCTGTCCTGTAAACTCTACTGAAGGATCCGTAAGTACTCCGAAACGCTCGCCTGGATATACGTAAACCGTGTCTGTTATCTCTTCTGCTGGCAAAGGCCTTCCATCCGAGGAAATAATCCTCGCATGTAGATCTGGTGGAAACGTAACTCTCACACCACGATAACCAATATTTGCCAATCGCGTGTAATCTACCTGACCAACAGCCGAATTAAATGATTCTCCAGCATCAACTAATTGTTGATCCGACAGACCATTTATCAGGAAAAATTGAGGTTCAAATTTTGGTACCTCAACACTGTGAATCGTGTTGGTCGTATCATGATCATGATCCAGAACACTATCCGTATGCCAATTTGTATCGATCTCGGACAAAAAATAGGATTGCTCATTGACATATTGATACCCTCCATCCCATGTGGTTTTACTTCCATCTGGCGGTTTGATAATAATAAGTCCATACATTCCAGCTTGAACATGGATCGTTGATGCTACGTGACAATGGTACAAATATGTTCCAGCGTGCGGAGCTTTAAAATGATAATATCCATGCTCCATGTGTCCAATAGACCACGACAAATGTGGCACACCATCATTTTCTTGATTTACATCTAATCCATGCAAATGAATCGAATGTGGTGCTCCTTGAGAAACATTCCATACATCAATATGAACGGAATCTCCTTCATTTGCAAAAAGAGTTGGACCCGGAACTCCTGGTTGTTCACCTAGAGACTGAGCAAATCCGAACACGCGAATGGAATCGCCATTCGACAGTACTTTCTTGCCCGTATTTCTAGATATTAGAAACCAATCTGTACTCTGCTGACCGAACGCATTCCCGCTAATCAACAATGCAAGTATTAGATATGCTGTATACTTCATAACTAGTCGATTAATAGGGTTAAAAACATTCCGTTTGGATAAATATTCCCTCCACTAACAGCAACTAAGTTATGATCATGAACAGGATATTCTCCGACTTGATCTGGAACCAATTCAACAACAACCGCCTCCATGCTATGCACACCAAACGTATCCTTAGATCGACCGACATGGTTCGGAAACTTTGTCGAGTTGATGATTGTTGAATGATAACCGTGAAAATGAATTGAATGCAAAGATTGCCCTGTATTCACCATATAGATATGAATAGTATCCCCAACTGACCCAACAACTCGCGCAATTGGATCTGTATTGATATGTGGATTACTATTTCCATTAATCGTGAAATATTCAGGGTAATATTCGTCCCAATTCACAGCCAAACCTTGGTCTAAAGTCTCATTATACTCCTTCTGATGTTCCTTCATGTTCCAATAGAAACGCTGAACGTTAATAGACGCATTTTTGGAAACAATCATTCCACCAAGTCCCATATAACGGAAGCCTTCTGAAAATGTATGGTCATAATAAATATGAGCTCCGTCTTCATCAAAACTAAACGAAATGACTGCGAAACTATTCGCAGGTATTACCGAGTCAATGTTCGGATAGTTCTTGATATCAAAGCCGTGTGGTAGACTATCTGTATTAATTACAGTTAGTTCCATCGTGTCGCCAGTATCAATAATTAAACGGGAATTCTCTTTATTGAATATCGAGCTTGAGTTAAACGCAAAATAAGGAATGTACGTACTATCCACAGCCATCATCTGACCCCTGTTTATAAAAACAGTGTCTTGAATTGTTGTGGCAAATGAGTGCATAGCACAAACATTTCCTAAAACGAATAACGCAACCTTTAATAGATTACTGTTCGCTTTCATATGTATACCTTATTATTCTACGATAAGACGCTCAGAAATAGTACCTGTTTCAGTTTCCAAAACAACGATGTAAACACCACCTTTTAGGTCAGAAACGTCAATTGTGTGCTCATTGGTAAACTCTAATGAACGTACTTTTTGACCAACTCCGTTGTAAATGGCACCTGTATTTACACCTTGTGCAGTAATTGTCAATTGGTTTGAAACTGGATTCGGTGATACCGTAAATCCGTCATTCATGTTGATTGTCAATGATGCTGTTGCTGCATCCCAAGTGTATTCCCAAGAAACAATATCTCCACGCGAGTAATCATTTGAATCGTATACGTAAAGTTCTGCTTTACCCGTTCCTGAATTTTGACCAACAGTTAAGTTCATTTTGAACCATCCAATAATACCTGATTCAGCTTCTGTAAGTGTAATAGGCGTCATTGATCCAGTTGGTGGAATTCCAATTTCACATCCTCCATAATCACAAAGTGAATAACTCCATGCTGCTGGAAAAGTATTTGAAACTAGTTCCCAATCGTATTGAATTGCTTCGAAACTTGGTGTATTAATGTTGATTAACCCTTCTTGGAAATTCTCACTCATTACTGTTTCAACAAGGTTCTGTCCAACTGGGTAAATAAAATCCTGTGCAGTTGCTGCTAATGATCCTGCAATAAGAACTGCTGTTATGTATAAATTTTTCATCTTTCTAAATTGATTTATTTGACTTGAATTAATGTTATGTGTAAAATTAAAAGTAGCACTCAAATCAAAAATGTTTCATTCTCAATAAGGATGGACTTTCCATTTTTCCACCTTGGTGGAGGATCATAAATTGATCCCACTTCAAGTTTATATAAGACTTCTTTCTTTTCTATTTGGAATGTCCAATCAGCTAATATTGCATCTATGTCACAATCGAAGGCTTCGAAAGAGAGCTCAGCACATTGAGAAAAGCAATCTGCTTTGTAAGAAAGTAATTCTACTTCCAATTCACAGCAACCTTTGCTTTCGCCACTACAGCAACAAGAATAAAATACGTATTGAGTATTTGTCTCCCCAGAATAAGGGCATCTACTATTGAATTCCGTAACCCCAACTGTTTCGAACAACAGCAGGAGTGCTAGGATAGTCGGTACAAGTTTAGAGAACAATTTCACCCTCAAGTATACAACTTTTTCACCTATTATTCATACGATAACCCGAAGACCCTTGCAATCCCAAATAAGCCAATTATGATGTGCGAAAAATTGTTCTGAGCTTATAAATTGATGGTTTGATCGGCGAATTGAGCTTTCTCAATGTTCGTTAACTGATCTGTACCGTCTCTGTTCGAAACGTTATCTGTAATTGTTGCCACGCCACCAGAATTGAGGATCGTATAATCAAGGTAATTCCCCGAGAAGATTGCGATATCAATCCCGCTACCACCGTCTAGCATATTGTCACCAGAGTTTCCTGTTAGTGAATTGTTCAAATCATTGCCCAATATCCCCGATGAAGCCGACCCCAAGAGTTGCACATTTTTGTAATACTGTGATTCATTCGTGTAAAGTTCCCCTGTAGTTTTCGTCATGGAAAACGTACCAGAAAACTCACTTGAGATGTAAAGTATTGAAGTAAAATGCTTGGGTAAGAACTTTTCCAGAACTGAAGATGTCAATGGGTCACCAGCGATTGCTGCTTCTCTTGAATGGAACAAATAAGGAGTACTTGTTGATGTGTTGTATTCAATAAGTCCCCAATAGGTATCATTGTATGCTGCCAACAACTCGTTGTCATAGTCTGCAACCGGAAGACCGCCCCAAGGAATGAAAATATGATTATCAACCGCATTTGCCGTCGCCGTTTCAAGCTCTTTTTGAAACTCAGGAAAAACAGGAGAAATACCGAGGTCATGAACAAAATGAAGAATCTCTTCAAAAGCAGCATTTCGCACACTTTGATTTAAATATTCAGGAGATCCAACTGCTACAGTTTCGTCGGCTTGTAGATCTTGACCATTCACTCCACTGGAATTATTGGATACGCTGTTCGCATCATTGAACATCGTCATTGCACCATTTTGATTAGCAATACTGTTTGCTACCTCGTCTTTATTTCCATAAATAATGGAATTGTCGTTTGTAAGGTAATGCTCTAGAATCGATCTTGTATAGGCCACTTTTTCAATTGTCCAATTTGACTGAGCCAGTAAATGAATTCGTTTTCCGTTCGGGGCGGTTACTTGTGTATACCATTTAAAGGTCGATCTAATTTTTGTGTCTACCGAAGATGGTAATTCTACCACGCCCAATTCTGCCGAGTTCGTATTGATGGTTTGGAGCGACGCAACAGCAGCATTCGAATTCCCTTGAACCTTCGAGGTATAATTAGCCTTTATTGAATCTTTTTTACACGATGAAACAAGAATCAAGAGGCATGCTAGTATTTGAAAAGAGTTCTTCATGTTATTAAAAATTAAATGTTGTTTCCAGTCCAACGGTGTGAAAAGAAGGAACCAGATTAAGGAACTGAATAGTAAAATTGTATGAGTAGAAAGGTGCTATAATTAATTCATTACTTCCGAGATTCAATTTATATCCGAAACCAACGGAAACTTCAGGTCGCGCGAAAAAGAAATTGTTTGGTCTTCTATAGCTCTGGCTCCCTTTTGCATTGCCATTCGAATAGCTTGAAGTATACCGAGAGGGCAGTAAATAATTGAATCCAAGATCCGCTTTCAGCAAGAAAGCCTGTGACTTAAACGGGAGTGTGTAACCTATTCCCCACCCTAAATAAATCATGCTGTGCATACCTTTACTGGTATAAGTAGATGACACCAAGTTATTGTCTGAATCTAATTCGTAAAAAGGAAGATTTTCTAATTTTTCATTAAACACTTGAGCTTTAACCTTTACGTGATGGCTAAACCTTGCTTTTTCAGTTTCAATATTACGCAAAACTCCAAGCGACCAATTATAGCTTAGGAATGAAGCATTACTAGAGTTTGTTGAGGTCGTGTTTACCCCAAGGTGTGCTGAAATAGCCCATTTATTAAAATCTGAGGTCTTAAATTCTTGAGAAAAAGAGAACTTGAGTAGCAATAACGAAGAAGTAAGGAGAATGTATTTTATCATGTGAGTTATTGTTTAATATATTTTAGAGTATCACGACCTAGCTCTGTTGTTATTTCTACAAAGTATGTTCCCGATGGAGCATCAGAAATAGTGACAACTGCATTGTTTATATTCTGATCTTCCATTCGGAAAAGAGATCGTCCTTGCACATTGAACACAACAATTTTCAGGTGCTCAGGTGCACTATTAAATAGAACATTGAAAATTCCATTAGAAGGATTTGGAGAAAGCACTACACCTTGATTGTACAACTCAAGGTTAGATAAATTCAATTGAGTTGGACAGTAATTTCCATCCGGAATCGATGTTGCAAACTTATAGCTTGGGTCAATTAACAATGCATTCATGGTAAGATCAGTTGCTTGAAAAGTTGAAGTGGTACACATTTCCCATTCGTTGGAAATTTCTGCACACCGACCTGTATAATCCTGCGCTCCAAGTAAGGTTGTTAAGGACCAATAAACGTACTCCGTTGCCATACAACTGTAATCACATGTATTGTCATCATAATGATACCATGCTGCGGCTGGGTACGATCCAGGGATGGTAATAAATTGACCACCTCGGGCTATGTCCATCGCATTCCCAAGAGATGTTCCAATGCTTTCTCCCCAAACTGCTGGGTACGCACCGGCATATCCAACATGTGTGATTAGATGCAGTACCTCTTCTAATGTAGCGTCAAAACCATTGGCTTGCGAGGAACCAGTCGGATGTGTTTCACTACCGTATAAATCTTGCAACTGCCAATTTCCGTTGTACGTATTAAAAAACGTAGTTTGATCCGCTGAACCATCAACGCTGAACATAACCATGGATGCATTGCTCGCAACCATCTCGTCCACAACAAGTGCATTGTCAATAATCCCATCTTCATCGTTGTCAAGGTATTCTGCCATTACTGCCGCACAGTGTTTGATATCTTCATCCAATACACTTTGAGTAGCAAAGATCTTTACACCAAATACATCAATGTATTTCGTAAAAATGTTTAATCCGCTTATGGATGCGTGTGGGTTAGCAACAACGTCAAAGCAAACTGTATTTTGCGCATTTGAATTGAGTGATGCAAGCAAAAGGAACGAAGTGATAATTAATTGTTTCATGTTTTTATTTTTCAAGCAAGTATAGTTCAAAGTTGTTCCTGGTGAGTGTAGACCAGATGTATATAGGTACAACTGGACGCAGTCAAACCAAATTGGACATTCTACACGTGATGAACGAGTATTATTAACGGGTCATTTCTTGATTCAATGCAATCTATACAAGGGTGATTAACTAGAACTGACCAATGCACGTACAGTCTAAAAACTTGAAAGCCTCTGAGATATTTTGTAGCAGGAGTTTGTTTGGAGCCAGACGAACTATTTTGTCAGAGCGAGTTCATACTCTCTTGGAGTCATACCTTCTACTTTTCGAAAAGCTGCGTAAAACGTTGATTTATTCTTGAACCCAGACTCCATTGCCATCCCGAGGATACTTAAGTGAGTATGCCCTTGCTCGATGAGAATAAATTTAAAATGTTCGATACGAAGTTTATTGATGAAACCATAAAAGCTATCATCTGAGCACAAGTTTATTATTCTAGACAATTCTTTGTCTCGAATTTCAAGTAAATCAGACAACTCGGACAATGTTAGCGAGCTATCCAGGTAGTGCTTTCCTTCATTTATTTTTTTCTGGATTGACTCGAAAACCGTTTGATCGGCATCTGAAATGTTTGTCACTATTCTTTTCGGTGACTCTTCTAAATCTAAATTCTTCTCGTCCTTATTAAATATTGGCGTCTGCCTGAGGCTCGAAAAACCAATCCAAA
>NVXP01000102.1 GCA_002733985.1 Fluviicola sp.
AAAGCCCTGTACCCAAATGGTCCCTCCAGAAGTGATACTTTCACCTGTTAATGTGGTGTTCATATCAATGATAGGCCAAGTACCTGTAAACGTTACTCCTGAAACATTACCAACAATTGATCCTCGGAATTCTATCCCCAGTACTACTGGAGAATCAAATACAAACCCTGTTGCTACTCCTGAAAAATCAATGCTATTTATTATGATAGCAATGTTCAATGTCACCACACTTGGCGCAGTCAATCCAGATGAAGCATCAAAGAGTACATCATCATCAGTAGCAGGCACTGAAGCACCGCCGCCGCCTCCAGAAGCAACAGACCAGTGGGTTATATCGCTCCAGTTTCCAGTTCCGCCAACCCAGTAACGAGTAGCGGAGGAAGCATAATTTGAGGCACACAAAAACAGGAGGGAGAGTAGAATTACATTTTTCATTTCGCAGAGTTTTTTTGATTCTTGTAGGTAAAATCGCTACAAAGACACGGCTTATATTCCAGACTTGCAAATTAGATCACAGATTACCTCTATGATCACAAACAAACTAGAAGAAATAATTGCTTTTAAGTTTTTTGTTCTACATTTGTGATCTGCTAAATACCGCATCTCTTATGAAAAAACTCAACTCCCAATGCTTAACCGCGCTGTTCGCGCTATTCTTGTCATGCAATTTAGTTGCCCAAGAAAATCAAGCAAACATAGGGACACCAGACCGATCAGAAGATTCCTTGATAGTAATCAAGCCCGAAGAAAAAATAGCTGATCTCAGATTAATCATTCCTCCTGAAGGATTCGAATCCACAGAGCGATTTAATGGCTACCTACACACAATGGCTGGAAGTGGGATCATTATGACGATGATTGACAATGTCAATTACATAAAATTGGACGAGGCGATGACGGAAGAATTTTTCGCATCAGAGAAACTCACATTTATTAAGAAGGAATCATTTACAAGTGACAACGGGATTTCTGGAATTCACTATAAGTCTACGTTCAATAGTGAGGGAAAACTATTTATACGCTATTTAGTTTTTGCTGGAGATTTAAACAAAACCTTGTGGCTAAACATTACCTATCCTTTTGAAATGAATGGCTTATTGGAAGCAGAGATACTAAAAAGCATTCAATCCATCACTCTTAACCCTACTCGCGATGAAAATTAGAAATACAGCCTATTTATTGGTAGCGATTTCACTAGTCATTTCTTCGGGAGTGTTCGGTCAAACTCAGGATGAAATCCATAACGTACCATTCGCTTCGGACACTCAAAATATGTTCGGGCCATCTACTAATGCCTTTTCAATTAATCAAAGCATCAACCTTTTTGAAGTAAATTGGAATGAGACTTATGGAACTGGTAACGCTGGAATTATTACAATTCTTGGTCAAAGTTTCGGAGCTGCGATTAATGGTCATGTTGAAGGGACAGTTGGTATGGACTTTACCTTAAGTGGTTTTAGTCTAGGAAATGTTCTGGTTGATTATCCTATTAACGTAACAAACACGGTAACCGAAGACTACCTTTATGATCCTGGAGATACGGTAAGAATAAGTACAAAATATGAGTTACTGTCTGGCGCAAAGTTAGAAACGAATTACCCCGAGGTTGGAACAGCTGCGCTAGACGTCTATTTCCAAGTTGGAGCTGGATTATCCGCAACGATTTGCGTGTTTGGTTGTACGACATTTCCAATAATCCCTGATTTCAATACGGGCTTGGTCAATGTAAACATCTTCACAATTAACCCGACGATAGCAGAATTCATGACAATCTCTTCTGGCCCAAATTCCTTTGGACCTTTGGCTACAGAAAATGGATTACCTATGAGTTCCGGCGAAATGGACCCAACAGGGGCTACACCTTTTGGTGCACTTGGAATCACAATCGGTTTTCAACTCCCAAATGTTATTGTTGATGACAACGTTGATTTTACCACAGGTGATATTAGTGCTTGCGGTGGTGGTCACATGAGCTATGGACCTAACGCACCCGTAAATGGTGTGGGACCAGAATACTTGAAACTCTCCCTTTCGATTTTTGATTTATTGGGTAACATCCCTGGGCCTGTAGGTCAAGTTTTAGGAAACCTTAGCGGTGGCCCCTTTTCATATGGAGGAGCAAACTTTAGTTGGAACTTCTTAACTGTGTCAGTTGACTTAAAAATTGAAAACAAACAATGTTTTGACTTTACACCGAAAGTTTACGGGAAATACGTATTCCCTGTCCCAGTAGATTACACCACTACTCTACCTTCTGGAGCAGCTGGCCCTTCAGGTACAAGTAGTATTATTAACATCGAAATTGGAGGTGATATAATCTATAAATATCCTTGCTACTACGCAGACTTGGCTATTCAACCAACTTATTCAATAGATGGTCAAATTAGAAACCATACCTACGATTCGGTTTCCATAAGTGTTCAATTTACGGCATTAGGATTTTCATTGAATATTCCATTGGTTACAATTACACCACAAATTAACGTACCTGAAATATGCCTACCAGTGCCTTACCCATGTCCTTCATGGAGTTGTGCTTGGTGTTGGTGTACAAGTACTGTTTGTACTCCGGCATTTAGTATTCCGGCTGTTACCTTCGGTCCATTTGGCTTAACTCTTGATCCTCTCTTAGATTACACGCTTGATATTGCTGATTTTAAATATGATTGGTACAATGAGCAATGGGCTTTGGAAGGATTTAGCGAATATTCAAATGCAAGCTACAATTTCACAATGCTTGCTGATTCAGTTATAGATTTAAGTATTGCTTCACAAACAAATGTGAGCTGCTTTGGAGGAGCGAACGGAACAATCACTTCCCAAATGGTTCAAACAACATATGATGTGGCAACATTTAACTATGATTGGTCAAATGGATCCTCTGCTGCTAACCCAATTGGATTGGTTGCTGGAACATATGCCTTGACTCTATATGATTCACACGGTTGTAATTATTTCGCTGCCACAACGATAACAGAACCTTCGAAGGTTGACGTTGCAGCTATTACTCAAGATGTTTCATGTAATGGCACTGCCAATGGTACAATTGAAATCACCGCAAGTGGAGGTACTGAAGCTGGTCTATACACTTATGCTTGGAGCACTGCAAATGGTAGTGGACTTGTAGCAAGTGCTGAAGATCAATTCACTTTGGGAGCAGGTACTTATAACTTAACTGTTACTGATGATAACTCATGTACTTCAGTAACTAGTTATACCTTAACCGAACCAAACGTACTCGGTCAATCTGGTGCAATTACTCACGTAGATTGTAAAAACAATTTAACAGGTGATATTCAAGTTAGTACTTTCGGTGGAACACCGCAATATGGTTTCCTTTGGGATACTGGTGAAACAACTGAAGATCTTTCTGGTATTGCTGCAGGTGTTCATACATTGACAATTACGGATACGAAAGGATGTCAAAGTATAGTTGATTACACTGTAACAGAACCTGCTAACGAATTAAGCTTATCTGTTACTAGTTATGTTGACGTAGATTGTAAAGGAAACTTTAATGGTTCTATTAACATATCAACGCTAGGAGGTAATATCCTTGGTGGTTATTCATACGACTGGACTAATTCTAGCGGTATCTTGTTACCAATGCAGACAGAAAGCATCAGTAATGTTGGCGCTGAAACCTATACATTGGTTGTAACAGACTCTAAAGGCTGTCAAGCTACAATTACACAAACAATTTCTGAGCCAATAGCAGTCTTAACTTCAACTCCAATCTACACGCACATACTTTGCTTTGGTGCATCGACTGGATCAGTTGACCCAGGCATCAACGGTGGAACAACGGCTTACACATACCTTTGGTCCAATGCATCATCTTCGCCAATACTGTCAAACGTGCCTGCTGGCTCGTATGACTTAACGGTAACTGATGCGCAAGGATGTTCTGAGACATATACATACATCCTAACGGAGCCAATCGCTGCATTAGGAATAACACTTACGGGTGTAGATGTCCTCTGTTTTGGTGCTAACACAGGAGAAGTGACTTCTACTGTTACTGGCGGAACTCAACCATATAACTATCTATGGACAACAGGTGCAGAAACTACTGCAGACATATCTGGACTTCCAATTGGTATTTACGAATTGACAGTAACGGATGATAATGGTTGTATCATTGTTGATGATGCAACGTTAATTCAACCAAATGCACCACTTGCATTGTCAACTGTAGTTACTGATATTGATTGCTACGGTAATAATAACGGTGCTGTAGATCTGACAATCACGGGTGGAACAAGTCCATACATTAAAACATGGTGGAATAGCGGAAGTGTTGTTCTTTCTGACACAACGGAAGATATCACAAATCAATATGCTGATGCTTATACCGTTTTGGTTACTGATGGTAATGGTTGTACAGATTCAATTACATCTACGATTATTGAACCAGCAAGTCCATTAGCGATCAGTGGTATTATTAACCACGTAAATTGCTTCCAATTAAATGATGGCGCTATTGATGCAACTGTCTCTGGTGGAACATTCCCATACACGTACTCGTGGTCGAATGCTGCAATAACTGAAGATATCAATAACGTTCTTGCTGGAACATACACATTGACAGCAACAGACCTGAATCTTTGTGTCGAATCAATGGACTTCACAATTACCGAACCAAGCAATGCACTCATCGTTACAACGGTAACAACAGATGTGTCTTGTAATGGCGAATTGGATGGCGAAATTGAATCCACAATAGAAGGAGGTACAGCGCCTTATACGTATCTCTGGTCAAACTTAGCAAGCACTCAAAATATCGAGGCTATTGGAGCAGGACCATATACGGTTACGATTACTGATGATCAAGGTTGTATTGCCTTTACAGGAGCAACTGTTTATGAGCCGACTGCTTTAGTTGCCAACTTTACAGTTACTGATGCATCTTGTTATGGATATGATGATGGTGTAATTGAGATGTTAATCTCTGGTGGAATTGCTCCATACTACTTCGATTGGGGAAATCAGAATGATATCCTCTTGAACAATCCAAGTGAGATTCTTGATAGCCTTATCGCAGAAGACTACTTTATCCGTGTCCGAGATGACCACGGTTGTCTTTTCGAGCAAATCGTAACAGTTGGTGAACCTGAACCATTTGTTTCAACAACTGTAGTGATAGACCCACTATGTTATGATGGTAATGATGGCTCAATTGATGTTACGATTATAGGTGGAACGATAAACTATAGCTCTGTTTGGGGACATGGTCCACTTACTGAAGATGTTAATGGATTGACAACTGGTACATATACTTACAGTGTTACTGATGCACAAGGTTGTGTGATCAACGATACAGTATTCGTTGATGAACCAAAACTGATTCAAATTACATACGACATAACCCCAATTAGTTGTATTGACCAAGTAGATGCTGATATCTTTATTGCTCCTTATGGTGGAACACAACCATACACATATCTATGGTCTACGGGGTCATTTAATCAGAATGCTGAAGATTTACCTCCAGGGATCTATGACTTAATCATTACGGACGATAACTTATGTTCAGTTCCATTCTCATTTGAAATCAGTATAAACCCAGATGAATGTTTGAATATTCCAAACACATTCACACCAAACGGGGATAACTACAACGATACATGGGTTATACTAAACCTTGATCTTTATCCGAATGCAGTTGTCAAAGTCTTCAATAAGTGGGGGAACGAAATCTACGAAACACAAGTACCTTATCAAGAATGGGATGGAACACATCATGCTGCTCCTTTACCTTCTGATGTATACTACTACATCATCATACTAGGAAATGATGAAGGCAATGAATACACTGGTACAATAACTATTATTAGATAAACCTATCATGATTAAAAAATCTATATTAAAACTCCTTTTTACCTCGCTCCTTTGCGGAACGGTGTCGGCAAACGAAACAGTGCCGCCACCGCCAGGATGTCCAACCATACAAGCTACTGCTTCGGATGTGACTTGCTATGGTCTATCTAATGGTATTGCAACAATTACCATCACTCTTCCAAGTACTGGGCCCTATACATATACTTGGTCCGACAACTTGTTGACTGAAAGTGGAATTCAAACGTCAAGTACATTAAATAACTTGCCTGCCGGTGGATACACTGTAAACATTAAGGATGAAACCACAGGTTGTGTAGTTGTAGGTGCAGTCATTATCGATTCACCAGACCCTTTAACGGTTAGTGGGGTTGTTACCGATGTAGCTTGCCACGATATTGCTACTGGATCTGTTGTAACAACAACAAGTGGAGGAACTCCTAACTATACTTATGCTTGGACTAATGGACCGACGCCTTCGACTAGTTCGAATTTAAGTTCTGCAGCAGCAGGCACTTATCTTTTGACAGTCACAGATGCGGCATTATGTACTGCAACTGCAAACTTTACCATTGATCAACCAAATGAAGCACTGAATTCATCTGACATCGTTACTGAACCAGGTTGTTTTGGTGACGCGGATGCATCAATTGACCTAAGTGTTTGGGGAGGTACTACCTCTTACACATACGTTTGGAATACATTGGAAGCAACACAGGATTTAACGGGAATCACCCTTGGATTATATGATGTTACAATAACTGATGGTAATGGATGTACTCGAATCGTGACGTATGACATTGGTCAACCTTCACAGCTGACAGGTTCAGTAAGTAAAACAAATGTACTGTGTTATGGTGATGCAACTGGAAGTTTAACATTCAGCCCTGGAGGTGGAACACCAGCTTATTCATATCAATGGTCCAACTCCACTACCCTCTTCGCAGAAACAGGGCCCGTCTTAAACAATGTAGTAGCTGATGATTTTTACGATGTAACACTAACAGATAGCAGAGGTTGCCAATTAACAATTAGTTCTACAATCGTTAGTGAACCAACTGCAGTCTTATCATCAACAAGTCCAACTCCAGTTAATTGCAATGGAGGACAAGATGGTATTATCGACCTTACTGTTTCTGGTGGGACAGGACTTGGAACGTATACGTATATTTGGACGGACGCTGGTTCGGTATTCGTCTCGAACACACAAAATCTAAGCGGGCAATTTGCCGGTGTATATACATGTGAAATTCAAGATGCAAACGGCTGTATCTCTTACGTCTCTGAAACAATTACTGAGCCATCTGAACCAATTTCGATTACCCAAGATGTAGTTCACATTCTTTGTAAAGGAGATTCCACTGGATCAATTGACCTTACCGTTATTGGAGGTACACCAACTTACAGTTATGTTTGGACATCAGGCCAAGGAACACAAGACATTACGGACTTGATCGCTGGATCATATGCTTACACCATTACGGATTTCAACGGTTGTCTTTACAATGAGGTAATTACTATAACTGAACCGCTTATAGCATTAGACGTAGTGAATGTAGTCACGAACGTTAACTGCTTTGGTGAATCGAACGGTGAAATCGACATAACTCCAACAGGAGGAACTGGTCTCTACTCTTACACTTGGGCTAACTCAACGTATGAATTGAGCATAACCGATCAAGATTTAATTGGTTTCCCTGCTGATTTCTATCATTTCCAGGTCATGGATGAAAATGGTTGTAAGTTCAGGGACACTCTAGAAGTGACTGAGCCGCCTATTCTTGCTACAAGTGTAGTTGGAGTGGATATCCTTTGTAATGGAGGAAATAATGGATCAGTAGATTTGACTGTTACTGGTGGAGTAACAGACTATGTCTACGGATGGAACACCTTAGCTGTAACTCAAGATATCAATACGCTTATCGCTGGATACTATGAAGTTACTGTTACAGATGATCATGGCTGTACGATTACAGATAGCATTACGCTCTATGAACCACTTGATAGTCTTGCTCATACTTACACTGTTACTGACGTTCTTTGTAAGGATGGTACAAATGGAGAAATTGACCTTTCGGTTACGGGGGGTACACTACTTTATGATTATGCATGGTCAAATGCAGATACGGTTGCACACGTTCTCAACTTAACAGCTGGATGGCATACATTCACTGTTACTGATGCGAATGCATGTATCCTTTCTGATTCTATGTATGTAGCAGAACCAGATGCAGTAACACTAAATGAACTTATCACACCAGTAACGTGTAATGGTTTCTCAGACGGGATTATCGACATATCCCCTATTGGTGGAATTGCTCCTTACAGTTTTACTTGGTACAATTCAACGTTTGCACTTTCTGCACAAACAGAAGATCTCGTTGACTTCCCCGCAGATATTTATCAATTGGAAATTATCGATTCAAACAACTGCTTTTATGAAATGTTCCTAGAAGTAGTTGAACCTGAAAAACTGGTAATCGATTATACGTACAACATTGTTAGCTGTCACTTTGGATCTGATGGAAATATAAACGTTGATATATCAGGTGGTAATCCTGGATATACGACAGTTTGGTCAAATGCAGCAGTTACTGAAGATTTATTGAATGTCCCAGCCGATATTTATGAACTAATCGTTACGGATACAAAAGGGTGTACAGATTCAATCACCGTAGATATTAGTGAGCCAGCACCAGTCACAATGACGTTCGATGTGACAGAGGTTTCTTGTATTGATGAATTTGATGGGATAGCATATGTTTATCCAATTGGAGGAAATGATGGTTACAACTACGCATGGTCAAATGGAGAGACATCAGATGTTAATACTGGTTTATCAAATCAATATTATTCAATAACCGTTACGGATGTTTTGGGCTGTACTGGAACTGATTCAGTATTCATAACAAAGAACACAATTGGTTGTATCGATCCTGTAACTGCTTTTTCTCCGAATGAAGACAATTACAACGATACGTGGATCATCGACAATATGGACTTATATCCAAATGCCGAGGTTCAGATTTTTAATAAATGGGGTAATAGAATTTACCACCGTGTAGGATTATATGAGCCTTGGGATGGCTCATCGCATGATGAACAAAACCCTTCTGATCTATATTATTGGATCATCAATGTAAATCACCCGGATAGAGAAATACTCAAAGGAACAATCACAATCATAAGATAGTAAAAGATGAAAAAGTACTTATTAATTTTATTTATTGGATTCACTGGGGTTGCTTCAGCTCAACAGATTGCGTTGAATTCACAATATCTCTTCAATGAGATGCTCGTAAATCCTGCAGCTGCGGGATCAAAGGACTATGTTCCGATTCACTTAAGTTACCGTAAGCAATGGGTGAACTTTCCTGGATCGCCAACAACACAAGCTTTGACAAGTCATGGTATGGTTTCAAAACGCATGGCCATTGGAGGTATATTATTCAATGATGTAGCTGGACCAAGTCGTAGAACAGGTATCAACCTTAATACAGCTTACCATTTACGTTTGGATGCTAAAGACGAGCATCAATTGGGCTTAGGAATTGGTCTTTCACTGACACAACACGTAATTGATGTGAATCAGTTGACTACTTACCTCCCAGAAGATCCTGCCGTTTTAAGAGGATACAATAATCAAATGGTTCCTGACGCAAACTTTGGAGTATATTATCACTTCCTAGATAAGGCGTATGCTGGTTTCTCAGCACAAAACTTGGTAGAGCTCAAAAGAGATCTGTATGATTTCCAAACTCCATTTTACAATCCATTAGCTCGTACGTACTATTTAATGGGTGGATATAATTTCTCGCTTGGAGAACAATGGAGACTTAAAGCCTCTACTCTAGCGCAAATGATTGAAACAACAACGTTCCAATTGGATGGTACTTTGCTTATCGAATTTAGAAGAGCAATTTGGTTGGGTGCTTCTTATCGTCACGACGATGCAGTAGTCTTCATGCTTGGAGGTCAAGCTGGACCAGCTAGATTCGGATATGCTTATGATTATACTTTATCTGATATTGGTGATTACTCATCAGGATCCCATGAAATATTTTTAGAGCTTCAAATCTTTAAAAGTAAAAACGGTGGTTCTAAAACACCATGGTTGAAAAGAAACAGAATTTACTCTCCTAGATACTAGATAGATCTTACGTCAGCACAGCGCATGAAAGTTATTACATTAATATTTGCAATCTGCCTATCGAGCGGACTTTGGAGTCAATCGTTAAAGCAGGCTACCAATCTTTTTGAGAAGTATGAATACGCTCGTGCGTGTGCCATCTTCTCTGAATTTAACAATCTTTCAGTTGAAGATTACAAAAAGATGGCCTATGGTTATTACACAATTGGAGATTACAAAAAATGTCTTCCCATTTCAGATTCGATCATTAAAATGACCTCTGTTGAGCCGTTTTTCTTTTACGTGAATGGTGAAGTCAACTTCGCACAGAGAAATTATACTGAGGCCAAAGCCTCTTATATCAAGTATCAATCTCTAGACGACGAATACAATGTAGCCAACAAGATTCTCTCCTGTGATTTGACTAGTACTGAAGAAGTCTCAGCTACTCTATCAAATGACATGTTGCCAGGAAATAACTCGAAAGCAAATTTAACGGGAGAGCAATACCTCGACGGTGTTATTGAATTTATTGAAGTTGGTCAGGACAGTTCTGGAGCTTTTGTTGATCGCGCTGCTGTTGATGATGCAGAACTTGTACTTGCACGACCATTTGTAAGAATCGGATCTGAAGAAGGGCAAATGATTGTTTTAGATGAAGCATTTCGAGATGCATCAATCACCTCATTCACTCTCAAAGAAGTTACTTCAGAAGTTTGGCTAACAGTTGCTAGACCATTAGAGATAGAACAAATAGACAAAGTACCTCATCTTTATCACGGTAAATTTGATGCTACTACTTTAACAGTAACAGATCTTCAGCTTTGGTCATACTCAGGTTACGAAGATTCAGCTGCATGTGCTCATGCAACGATTAATGAATCAGGTAATCTCATAGTCTTTTCTAAAAGCAATCACAAAACAAACGGATCTGATTTATATCAAAGTACCTTCAACGGTACTGAGTGGGGAACTCCAACCGCTTTGGAAATCTTCAATACACCACAAGAAGAAATGTACCCACAGTTCATGGGAGATTCCATGCTTAGTTTTTCATCTGATGGACGACCTGGTTTTGGAGGATTAGACATTTACACATCCAAAATTGAAAATGGGTCATTCGGTACAGTTGAGCACATTGCTGCACCTGTCAATGGATTCATGGATGATTTCAACTTCAACTATTACAGTGATAGTACAGCACGATACACATCTAACCGTCCTGGAGGCTTAGGAGATGATGACATGTACTATATCCACTATGAAATTGACCGTCCAATTCCTGTTCCAGTACCCGAACCATGTGATTCATGTGATTTCAACGATTTCGTCAATTCATTTAAGGCCCCAATCTTCTATTTCGAGTTTGATAAATTTGATTTAGAAGACAACCCTAAAAAGGTTAAAGAGCTCGTAAACTTTCTTGCTGAATACCCGAACAGTAGTATTATTGTAGAAGGTCATACTGATCGACGTGGAAGTGATGAGTACAACATGAACCTTAGTAAGGAAAGAGCATCGACATTGAGATTAGCTCTTATCAAAAAAGGAATTAGAGAAACTCAAATTACAATTGAAGGAAAAGGAAATACTGATCCCCAAGACAAATGTGATATTTGTACTAAAGAAATGCATGCTAAGAATCGATTTGCACGTGTATTACTTGTCGCTAAGTAAACGACACAATAGCTTAACCGGAACACTGTAGCAGATCGCTAAAGTGCATCTATAATACTCTAATTTTCATGTATCAGTGATTTATTTCTCAGATCGCTGATACATGAAAACGACATCACCATTTTCATTTATATAACGATTCAATTACATCTGCTCTCACAGAATGGGAAACTTGGATGTAATTGGTTCTAAGCTATGCTCAGTAAGCATAAAGTAATGGCTCAGAATTCCTCTATTGATGTGATCTTTGATTAGCAAAGATTAACCCCCAGAACACGAGGTATTTCTAGCAGTAACTTCCACATACAGATCATGTAAGTTTCGTCTACCACGCAGTATACTATGGGCGCATCCAAACGGATGCGCAATGGCATCTCCCTTTCTATTGATCGATGTCCTGCAAGATCACATAATCCTCAGGAATCGTCGTGAAAAAGAGCTCCTCTTTGTCTTCTAGTTCGAACTCTATGTTGGAAGCTCTAAAGTGCATTAATACTCCATCTGCAACAGTGAAAAATTCCAATGGAAAACCAGGTATAAGCACATTCGTGATCTGTTGCCCACTTATGTCGATATCGATATCATTCGTATACCAATAAGTTGATTCCAGTCCATTAACCGTCAACAAGGCCTTTTTACACGTATACCCGAGTATTACTTTCGATCCTTCTAAAATCTCTACTGTTGCAACTGGCTTAATGGAATCTACAACAGTTGTGTCATTCACCATAGTTCTCATTGCAAAATCCCCCATCACGCCAGACATCAGGCTGATGGTTCTGTTAGAATTCAAATCTACAACAGCGCTCAAGTTATAGAGCTGACCCATTTGAAAATTGACCCTTGAAAAATTTTGAGCAAAGAATACTTCCATTTTACTATTCCTCAGCATTCCAGCAGATTGCTTTGACTTCAAAGTTGTATCAATCGCTTGAACCTCTATGTCGTACTGAACATACCCTTCAGTTTCTTGACAAATTGCACTTTGAATCCAAAGCGCACAAACAGCGACTAATACTATATTCTTCATACCAACAAATATAGCAATTATTAGACCACGATTAGTTGGAGAGACCCAACTAGAATGATGACTTCAACTGTACCCTAACTCTAATAAACATGATAAAACCACTAACGTTGTTTAACAATGGATAGTTCACCATTCGAGCTTACTTCGTACACACGATTCTTCTTTAATTTGGTCAGCACGGTCTGTTCACCATTTGTCCAATTTATGGTCAGTTTATCCAATTTACAATCATTGTTCAAACCATAGTATATAATTCTCGTAGACTGTGAGGCCTGTCCACTAGCCGCATCAACTTCACGCAGCATTTTCTTCCCATCTTGTTCAAAAAGCACACTACAGCCGAAGCAATCTCTGTTAACCCTACCGTTTCCAATTAGTTTAATGCCAACCCAGTTCTTTGCATTGCTTTCATTTTCATAGAGCTTTATTTTTTGTTCCCTTTTAGCAAAGGCACTCCAAGGTAGCTTCACAATTGACGAAACAATGTCCAAGTCTCCATCGTGATCATAGTCGAAGATGATCGCACCTCTATGAGAGAGAATATCCCCTACTCCACTTTGGTCAGTTACATCAATAAAAATTCCATTATCATTTCGAATCAAGCGATTTGCATCACTAAGCGCAGCCTTTGGGACTAACGCTGCTACATTTCCCTTAGAAATGTACAAATCCAAATCACCATCGAACTCAAGGTCAAAAAAGAGTCCGCTCCAACTAGTCCCCACTACAGAGTCATAGACAAACGTATTATCTATACCAAGATCTCGAGCAACTTCCTTAAAGCTGGTTCCTTCGTTTTTGAATAAGCAGTTTCGACCAATGTTCGTCACATAATAATCCAGATCACCATCCTCGTCATAATCGCCCTGACCAATTCCCATTCCATACATCTCACGCGCGAATCCAAACTGATCACTTAGATCTGTGAATCCCACTTTAGGATAATCATTTCTAAAATACTTGTTCCCAATTCCAGTCCATTCTCCAAAGTCATTCAATAAAAGTAGGTCGAGATCCCCATCGCCATCAACATCGGTAAAACTTGCTGCCAATCCGCATCCCTCGTCATCAATTCCGTATTCTTGTGCACTCTCATAAAACCCTTGCCCTGCATTATTCAACAAGAGCTTGTTACCATAGCAGGTTGGATCGTATCCGATTTCCACTCCATTTGAATCCGAAATCCCTGCCATACTCGACACGTAATTTGTCAAATAGATATCTACAAACCCATCGTTGTTTATATCACCGAGGCACGCAGCAGAAAAATTTCCAGGCCCAATTGTACTGTCCATCTTAACGACGTCAAAGTAGGATCCATTTCGATTTCTCAAGAGAACAGGTGACTTCTTATCCCCTCGATTCATACCGATTCCATAATTCACAATAAAAAAATCTTGGTAGCCGTCATTATCAAAATCAGCACAAACTGCTCCTTGGATAAAGTACCCCTTCAAAGCGTCCAAACCATACAAACTTGTTCCATCAGTGAATGTACCTTTATCATTTATCCAGAGCTTAGAATCAAACACACCGCCTGCCTGATAAAAATCTTCCCACCCATCGTTGTTAACGTCAATGACCATCAAGCCTCCTCCGACCATCTGAAAATCATTGCCAGGATAGATATAGTTTAACCCCACCTCATCGCTTACTTCTTCAAAGTACTGGGCGGATGAAAGCAATGTCCAGAAAACTGTCAATCCAATGGTTAAGATTTTGGGTAGTAGCTTCATTTTCGACACTTTAGATTTGTCGCAACATAAATACCAATCTTTCGCCCGTATGCTAAACTCACATCCAATGATTCTCGAAAATGGATTCCTCCATAAAGTCTTGAAATGGATATCTCTTCAGACATCTGAGTGAGTGAAGAATATGTTCTTGGTGTTCCGTCGATATCAGATCGACCAAAATTTGTTGAATCGACAATTTGCGTTTCATCTGGAAATATGGACTTCATAACCTCAGTAGCCGCCCCTGATTGAAAAGAGTGCCCAGAAGGAAACTCTGGAAATGGAGGACTTGCGATTCTAGTATTGAATGTTGGGTCGATATTACGCTGAATGTACGTTATTGGACGAATAAAATTGAACTTGTATTTCAAGGAAAAGGCAGAAATAAAGGCTTCATTTACCGCAACACCAAGTTTCACATACAACTCTAGTGCTTGATCAATTGAGAGTTTTTCCTTGACCACTAGTTGCATCGCCATTGTGAAAAAGTGCCCAGTTGGCGTACCAGAATATCCAGCACCATCATCCCAATACTCAGCGAGTATTTCATACTTTGGATCTATATCATTTGAGTTTTCCAGTACGGCAAGCGCCTGTTCGTACATAAATGAAGTAGTATCAGTGGAATATTCAAAAACCTTGCATTCCTCGGCTACAAGATGACTCGCTTTTAAAAACTGTCTGTTCTCACCCCAATAAGGCAGCAGGGACGGTAAATAACCAGGCGTCGTCTTAGTCCAACAAGATGCACAATGTGGTGGTTCAAACGAAGCAGGATAATTATCCTCAAACGCACTATCCGCACCATCTAATTTGGACCATTCAATGATTTCCTGTGCGATTCGTCTTCCATAGGCAATGGACCTTTTTTTGACGCCACACCTTACCTTCTTCGAGAATAGCTTAATAATTGAATCATTCACCCTATCAATTCGCTCACGATTGGAAGGAGGCATATTCCGATACAAGTAACCCAACAATACAAAGTCAGTACTATTCACAACGAGTTCCCAATTCAGGTCGGAGATATCCTCGGCCCAAACTTCTCGTTTATATCCATCAAGTTGTTCCGTTAATGAATTCAATTCAGGAATTATCTCAACTGTGCTCTCATATATACCGATCGAAAAATAACCATAGGCTCTACCGCTCACTGGAGCAGAAAAGCCAACACAATTTTTGGTTAATGTATACGCCTCCTTTAGCCACTCATGATGGATGTCTAAACACTTCTGCTTGGTGTCAACTGCTGCAATGGCTTGCGTGTGAATTACAATCAACGAAACGATAGACAATAATACCTTCGCGAATAAATTTTTCATTAACATACGTGTTAATCTCAAAGATAGTGAGGTTTAATGGAAGTACGAACATCTTGTTAAGCTACTAGTCAACGTTCCTTTTTATCTTACTTTTGCTCGAATTCTACTAAACGTGTTCTCTATGAAATTAATCACTTTGTTGCTATTGATTTGTACTTTCCACACTTATGCACAGCATACGAGATGGAGTGTTAAAATTGACTCTGCAGATATATTCTCCTCACCTCGATTTGCGGATCTCAATGGTGATGGCATCAAGGACGTAATAGTTGGCGGAGGAATCGAGGACAAATCAGTTTCACATGGAGTCATTGCATTAAATGGTTTAAATGGTGAAGAACTATGGTCTGTTCCTTCCTATACTCAGATCTATACGAGTGCACTTTTTCAAGACATAGATGGAGATAGTATACCCGATGTATTTATTGGTGGTCGTGCGGCGTGTTTTTTCGCAATTAGCGGCGCGACAGGCGAGATCATTTGGAAATTTTGGGAAGGAACTTCTGGTGACTCACGAAAAGCTGGATTTCTGAATTTTTTCTCAACTCAATGGTTAGACGATCAAAACGGAGACGGTTATCGAGATTTATTAGTGACCAATGGCGGTGATTACTTGGCTCTACCCTCAGATCGCGCGCGAGCAACTGCCAGACTAATGATCTTAAGTGGTTTAGATGGTTCTATACTGACGAGTGCACGAATGCCAGAAAATAGAGAATCATACTATGCGCCACACATTCATAACAATAGAAAGAAACCAACGATCGTATTTGGAACAGGTGGGGAAACAATTGATGGAAAGTTATGGGAGGTCCCACTAAAGAGCCTCTTAAAAGGAACGATGAAAAAAGCAAAAATCATTACTTCTGATTCTCTTAAAGGCTTCATAATAAATTCCGTCATGACCGACCTTAATGACGATGGAAAACTAGATTTTATCAGTGCATCAATGAACGCGACAATCAAGGCCATTGATGGTTGCAAACGAGAGACGCTTTGGGAGCAAAAATTTCCGGGTTATGAATGCTACGTGACTCCCAGCTTAGGGCAATTTGTAGGAGATGATACTCCCGATGTCTTCACTATTATTGCGAAGGGTTCCTTTCCTCAATATTCAGCATTCAAATTAATTGTGATTGATGGAAAAACGGGAAAATTATCGTGGCAAGAAGATTCAGGATTCAATCAATTTTCTCCAGGCATCTGTGTGGATCTAGACGGCGATAATATAGATGAGATAATCTACGTTGAAAACACTTTGCAAAACCCTGAAACATACGAGATCACGAATAAGCTTAAGGTAATCAACTTAATAACAAAGGAAAGATACTATTTAGGAACTGAACGAGCGGGTTTATCAATGGCCTCCTCTCCAGGCTTCGTTGACCTAGAAGGAAATGGGACTCCTGAACTAATTGTTGCAAGTTCCTCATTGAACATGGGACAAGGGGGTAAATACAGTATTATCGAATGCATTGAATTAAAGAATGCCGTTAAGTCTAGCACATGGCCGGGCTATCTTGGCCCATTTGAAAACGGTATTTTAGATTAAAAAKGACCAATCACTTCTGTGAACAGTGGTACGTCGTATCACACAACTAATGCTGTGACAATTACGTCAAAAAAAAGTTTGATTACATTTTATTTAAGACAACACGAGCTATTGGACTGAAGATAAAGCTTGTTTCATTTTTGCACGAAGTGAATTTTCAAAAGTAAAAATTGAGCCACGAGGTTTAAAACAAACTCAATAGATCACTTCTAAGAAACGATCTCCATTCGCGTGTATTAACCTTTAAGCTTTCAGGAAGTCAGTCACATGTTGGTTGAACAAATCGGGTTTTTCCAATTGAAGAAAATGACCGGCACCTTCGATGCGGATTGATCGCAGTCCTTTTGGAAAAAGCTCCGTCATACCGACCTGAAGATCTACGCCAATACATCCGTCGTTTTCCCCGTGCAGATACAGGGTTGGAACTTCTATAGGGCTTTTTCCAAATTCAGATAAAAATTGACGTTGTTGCTCGGAGGGCGGGTTGTCCCCATATTTTTGTCGATAATAGGTTAGAGCATGTT
>NVXP01000103.1 GCA_002733985.1 Fluviicola sp.
TCCAACTAATCCAACCAATCCAACCAATCCAACCAATCCAATCAATCCAACCCTTCTAAACCCCAAACCACGTCAGTCTACTATCTAAACGTCTTTTGTCTACTGTCTAATTAAATCCAACCAATCCAACCAATCCAAAAATCCAGTGATCCAACCCGATAGCTATCGGAAAAACCTCCCAACTACGTAATCGGAAAATCGGATGATCAGAAAATCTGACACCGCCAAAGGCAGCAGCGGAGCTAATCAAATTTACCCCACCGCAACTATCGCCATATCTTCCCACTTCAAATACTTCTGAGCTAATTCCTTAATTCGTTCAGGTGTAATTGCATGAAGCGCACGAATTGCTTCGTTGTAAAATTCAAGTGATTTCCCATGAAGCTCAGCATTTAAGAACAAATCAGTCATCGCATAAGCACCATCAGCACTTTTTAGCAATTGCCCAAGCATATAATTTCGAACCAATTGCATTTCATCTTCTGGAACAAGCTCCGTTTGCAAGCGCGTCAATTCAAATTGAATTTCTTTCAAGGTTTCATCACGAAATTCTTTTCCAACTTCCGTTGCGATCAAGAAATATCCTGTTCCATCTAATTCTGCCATCATCGAGCCAATACCGTAGGTATAACCTTTGTCCTCGCGGATATTCGCCATCAATCGACTTCCGAAATAATCACCTAAAATCGTATTGAGAAACATGAAATCAAGGTAGTCAGGATGATTTTTATTGAAGAGCATTCTTCCCGCTCGAATGGCCGTTTGAAGGGCACCTTCTTTTTCAATTATTTGACTTCCTGATTCATGTAGAACATTTGCATCGAAACCATCAATGCTTGAAGCGAGAAGTGGTTCAAAAGATTTTGCGAATTCAAGAATGGCATCTTCTTCAAAATTTCCAACAATGACCACTTTTGTTAAGCCCTTTAAATAATACTTAGCATGGAATTCCTTCAAGTCTTTTTGCTGAACATTGTCGAAATCTTCTTCCGTCAATGTTACGGCATAACGCTCGTTACTAGAGAATAATTTTGCTCTGAATTCTTGTTGTGCCTTAGTTGAAACCTTTTCAAGATCAATGCGCCATCTTTGTTTTCGATCAGCTGTCAGTTCTTTAATTTCGGTTTCATCAAAGTTCACGTGTGTGATTGCATCTAGAACCGTTTCAAGAATGTTTGGCATGTATTCACGCAAGCAATACATTGATACCGCCGAATTCTCAACGGAAACACCAGATTCTAAAAATCCACCAAGTGAATTAATTTCTTCTTGAATTTGAACAGATGTTTTCGTCGGAGTGCCAGAAAGTAATAGTCCATTTGTAAATCCCGGAATTCCTTTGTCTCCTCGGCAGTTTCCACCATCGAAATATAGATCAAAGCGAGCTGTTTCATTCTGAACTTCCTTCATGTGATAAAGAGGGACAGTTGGAGATAGATCGTATTTTTTCGGTGCTACGAAGTCAATCGCATCTATTGCCACCAATTCTGGTTGTATTGTTCTATTTGGCATTGTTGGCTTTTACGTTTAATAAGGTACAATTCGTTTTGATCAAAGTTGAGGCTGCAAGTCCTTGGAGTTCTTCTGCCGTGATTGAAGCATATTTCTCCGATTCGTGGTTGATCATATCGGCATCTCCCAACAATTCATTCATGCACAAAGCCATCGCTCGATTCAGAACCGAGTCCTGCTGAAATTCATTCGATGTTCGGATTTTGACTTTAATTCGTTTCAATTCATCKTCAGAGACAGTTGATTGAATCAATGAATCCATTTCCTTCCAGAAAGCAGCATCGAATTGATCGAAGGTAACACCGTCACTTAATTTTCCTGAAATAACGAGTAATCCACTATCGACTGAACCAGTTACGTAAGCACTAATATTAGAAACCAAGTTCTGTTCTTTTTTCAAAGATTTATAGAGGCGCGAAGATTTATCTCGACCTAAAACATCAGACAAGGTATCGTAAACAAGGTAATCTGGGTGCAAGCGGTCTTCCATTCTGAAGGCATAGTAAAATGCATCAGTAGGTACATCTCGCTCAATCGTGTGTTGACGGAATTCAGTTTGCTTCGGTTCTTGAGGTAGATTTCGTTGATTGATTTCTCCCGCAGGAATGTCACCAAACCATTTTTCAACGACGCGTTTAACTTCGTCCAATTCCATATTTCCTCCAATGCACATAATGGCATTTGYAGGGTGATAAAATTTCTTGAAAAATCCTTTGACATCCTCCATCGTTGCTTCCTCGATGTGCTTGATCTCTTTTCCAATTGTTGCCCATTTGTATGGGTGCTCTTTATAAACCAAAGGGCGAAGTTCCAACCAAACGTCACCATAAGGTTGATTCAAATAACGTTGCTTGAATTCTTCGATAACAACTGAACGTTGAACTTCAAGGCTTTTTGGTGTGAATGCCAAGGACTTCATTCTATCGCTTTCCAACCACAGTGCTGTTTCAATATTATTCGCTGGAAGAACATCGTAATAATTTGTGATATCATTCGAAGTGAAGGCATTGTTTTCGCCACCTGCAAGTTGCAAGGGTGTATCGAATTCAGGGATATTGACTGATCCTCCGAACATCAAATGTTCAAAAAGGTGAGCAAATCCTGTTTTCTCCTCCGATTCGTCTCGCGCTCCAACATTGTAGAGAATATTTACAACTGCCATTGGCGTCGTGGTGTCCTTATGGAATAGAACAGTTAATCCATTATCGAGTTTAAATCGATCAAATTGAATCATTAAAAGTTGAATTTTGGACTGCTTTGTTCTTGCAGTGCCGATGAGTATTCTGAAAGTATTTCTGCTACAATTTCTTTTGCAGGTAATATTGCGTCTATCATTCCTGAGATCTGTCCGATTTCCAATTCACCTTCGGTGAGATCTCCTTCAAACATTCCTTTTTTCGCTCGCCCTCGACCAAGAAGCGTCTTTAAGTCTTCCGGTGTCGCACCTTTTTCGTAAGCTTCGTGAACTTGCTTGTAGAATTCATTTTTGATCAGTCGAACAGGAGTCAGTTCTTTAAGCGTGAGTTGAGTATCGCCTTCTTTTGCATCAATAACCGATTGCTTGAAATTTATGTGCGCACTCGACTCATTCGAAGCAACAAAACGACTTCCAATCTGAACAGCATCAGCACCAAGATTCATGGCAGCCAACATTGTTCGACCAGTCCCAACTCCTCCCGCAGCAATTATTGGAATTTTTAATTCCCTTGCGATCATTGGAATCAGACAAAGCGTTGTTGTTTCATCCCGTCCATTATGTCCTCCTGCTTCAAAGCCTTCAGCTACAATAGCATCTACACCAGCAGCTTGTGCTTTGAGTGCAAATTTTAAGCTTGAAACAACATGAACTACAGTAATTCCGTGGTCTTTCAAATGCTGTGTCCACGTTTTAGGATTTCCTGCCGAAGTAAAAACAATCGGAACTTTATGCTTGATGATTATTTCAATGTGCTTGTCGATATCCGGGTAAAGCATTGGCAAATTTACAGCGAATGGTTTGTCCGTGGCAGCTTTGCATTTTTGAAGATGCTCATCCAACACTTCTGGGTACATTGATCCAGAACCAATAATCCCTAATCCACCTGCGTTTGATACTGCTGAAGCCAATTCCCAACATGAACACCAGATCATTCCAGCTTGAATGATTGGGTACTCAATATTAAATAAAGAAGTAATCCGATTTGTCATAATTGTCGATCTGATCAAAAGTACAGATTTCGTGAAACTTCAACCCGATTTTTGTCGTCTTAACCTAAATTAATACCTTAGACTCAGCTTCTATGCCATGAGAAAAAATATTCACCTCCTTTTTTGCTTTCTGCTGATTTCGTTTTACGGGACCTCTCAAGAAATACACCATAAACATTCGCTACCTCATTCATTCGTTGAAAACAAGGGGCAGTGGGGTGAGAATGTGCTTTTCAAGACAAAATTCCAAGGTGGGAACTTATGGATTGAGCAGGGGAAGATGATGTTTCATTTACAAGATTTTTCTCGCTTGCAAGCCTTTCATGTTAATCCAACAGACGGAGAAGATGTGTTGGAATTCAATCAAACCTTACTGCATTTGAACTTTCCTGGTGCGAATAAAGTCACATCGATTAAAAAGGAACATAAATCTCAGGTTTATTACAATTATTTCCTTGGTAATAAGGAGTCTAAATGGGCTTCAGAAGTGTATGGATATGGCGAAGCTACACTTGAAAATTTCTATGACGGAATTGATTTAAAGTTGATTGAGCAACTGGAAGATTTGAAGTACGAATTTCATGTTGCCGCAGGAGTAAGTCCTTCAGTTATTTCATTGGATTATGCTGGACATAGATCGATAAGAATAGAGGAGAATGGTGATCTTGTAATAACGACCGAACTAGGAGATGTAATAGAGAAGAAACCATACGCATATCAAATCTTAAATGGAAAGATTGTCGAGGTAGATTGTCAATTTATATTGAATAACAAGCGTGTTGAGTTTGAACTTGGAGATTATAGTGAATATGCACCCTTAGTGATTGATCCAGTTCTTGTTTTTGCTACCTATTCAGGTTCAGTTACCGATAACTTCGGAATGACTGCAACATACGGTTATGATGCAACGGCTTATTCTGCAGGAACAATTTACGGGAATGCGTATCCAACTCCAGATCCACTTGCTTATGATGTAACATCTAATATGACCGTCCCAAATGTTGGCGTGATTACAACGGATGCTTTTATTTCAAAATATTCTGCAGATGGAACAACCATGATCTGGACAACATTTGTCGGTGGAGGTGATGATGTTCATGGAACTGAGACTTCAAATAGTCTGATTTGTGATAAGTTCAATAACATTTATCTCTATGGTGTGACTTCAAGCGACGATTTCCCAATTCAAGGAGGATATCAATCGAGTTTTGGTGGAGGAACAACGCTTGCAATTAATTTTAATGGAACGAACTTTCACAATGATGGTACAGATATTTTCGTGGTAAAGTTCAGTTCAAACGGACAGAATTTGCTGGGCTCAACTTATATGGGCGGATCATCAAATGATGGCGTGAATTATAAAATTTCGTCAGGAGTTTACAATAATGTTGCTGCATACGATTCATTGACGACCAACTATGGAGATCAATTTCGGGGTGAAATTATGATCGATTCTTTAGGGAATTGTCTGGTAGCATCATGTTCTCGATCGACAGATTTCCCGATTTTAAATGCTTTTCAACCCTTGAATGCAGGAAAACAAGATGGGGTGATTTTTAAATTGTCCGCTGATTTGTCTGCTTTGCAATGGTCAAGCTATTACGGTGGATCGGAAAATGATGCGTGTTATTCAGTGAAAATTGATTCGTCCTACAATATCGTCTTTGCTGGAGGAACATGTTCTTCAGACCTTCCTGGAATGGGAAGTGGATGGCAAGCAGCATACAATGGTGGAAAAACGGATGGATTTGTTGCGAAACTGAATCAAACGGGTACTGTTTTAACGAATGGGAGTTACCTTGGAACAGGAAATTATGACCAAGCTTTTTTCGTTGAAATCGATCGAAATGACAATGTGTTCGTTCTTGGACAATCAACAGGAGGGACGTTTCCAGTAATTAATTCAGGATTCGTGAACCCGGGAAGTAGCCAGTTTGTAGTTAAGTTAGATCCAACACTCTCTACGGCATTAAATTCTACTGTTTTCGGAAACGGAAGCGCTAACATCAATATTTCCCCTGCAGCATTCTTAGTGGATATTTGCGGAAACATGTACATCTCAGGTTGGGGAGCGAACATTCTTCAAGGAGTGCCACTTGGTGGAATGCCTGTCACGCCAGATGCTTTTCAAGGAACGGCTCCCAATGGATTTGATTTTTATTTACTCGTAATTGAACGCGATTTCGGCGGGCCAGATCCGCTATATGGATCATATATCGGCGGAAGTGGTGCACAGGAACACGTTGACGGAGGAACATCGAGGTTCGATAAAAATGGGGTGGTCTATCAGTCTGTTTGCGGAGGATGTTTCAATAATGGACAGAATTGGAGTGATTTCCCAACGAGTACTAATGCTTGGTCAGATACAAACCTTAGTAGCAATTGCAACAATTTGATATTTAAATTTGATTTCCAGTTAATCCCAAACGCAGAATTTACAGCTGATAATACAATAGGTTGTGCACCTTTCACTGTGACATTCGATAATTTTTCGACTGAATCAGATTCATATCAATGGATTTTTGGAGATGGAACAACAAGTACAACAATTTTTGAACCGACAATTACGTACGATACAGCTGGAGTTTATCAAGTGTTTTTGGTTGTAACAGATAGTATTTGTCTTCTCACTGATACGGCCCAATTAACCATCACGGTGACAGATTCCTTGGAGCTAAGTGTTACGGTTGATCAAGAGTTGTGTCAACCAATTCCATTGAACTTAACCGCATTTACGAATGGGACAGGAAATAATTTTATTTGGTCAACAAACATCAATTTTACCGATACATTGAATGCGAATGTTCAAGATTCACTTTTGAATATTACGCCATCTGGACCAATCACCTATTATGTTGAAGCGAGTAATGACGGCTGCTCCTTGATTGATAGTGTCGTCATCGACTTCATAGGATCATCACTTTTATTGTCAGGTATCGATTCAATATGTGCCGGTGATATTACGACGTTAACTGCTGCAAGCACGAATCCAGCTATTACGTTCACTTATGTGTGGTCACCAGATTCTGTGATCCTAGGAAGTCCTGCTGGAAGCTCAATCAATATTCAACCATTCGGGACGCAGTTTATATATGTCACAGCGTCAAGTACTACTGGATGTATTGTCAATGATTCGATTGAAGTATTTGTTGGAAACATTCCTAATGGGTTGGTGCAGGCAAGCGCCTCTGAATACCTTGTTGCCGCAGGGTCGAATGTTACGTTGATAGGAGAGCCATCCGGGTATGCCTATTCTTGGACACCAACAAATGGTTTGACGAATCCAAATGCACAATCTACAAATGCATTCATTGAAGAGTCTACAATCTATACCTTAAGTGTTACAGATGGTATTTGCACCAAGTCGGATACAACATTTGTGAAAACCTTCGCCTTTATTTGCGGAGAACCGTTCATTTATATTCCAAATGCATTTACTCCAAACGGTGACCAAGAAAATGACGTTCTATTCGTTCGTGGAGCACTGATCAAAGAAATGGTTTTCAGAGTGTATGACCGTTGGGGCGAATTGGTTTTCGAATCCTTTGATAGATCTCAAGGTTGGAATGGTGAGTTTAGAAATAAGCCACTTGATCCAGATACGTATGATTATTACCTGAAAGTCACATGTATAGATGACATAGAATCGATCATCACTGGAAACGTTACCTTGGTTCGTTAGATGATGGAAAATGACTAGCTTCGTGGAAAGACGAAATTGAAGCTATGAAGAAAATCATTACCAAACAATCTCAACAATTTTTAGAAGATTATTTAAACAATCCATCACCAACAGGTTTTGAATCTGGAGGACAGAAAATGTGGTTGGACTATATTCGTCCATATATCGACGAATATTTCACGGATAATTATGGAAGCGTTGTTGGCGTTATTAATCCAAAAGCGAAATACAAAGTCGTAATTGAAGCGCACGCAGATGAGATTTCTTGGTTCGTTCACTACATCACAAAAGATGGGTTTGTTTACTTGCGACGAAATGGTGGTTCTGATCACATGATCGCTCCTTCGAAACGTGTGAATATTCATACAGATAAGGGAATGGTTAAAGCAGTTTTCGGCTGGCCAGCAATTCATACTCGTGGGAAAAAAGATCCTGCTCCAAGCATGGAAAATATCTTCTTGGATTGTGGTTGTTCAACAAAAGATGAGGTTTTGGAAATGGGTGTACACGTAGGTTGTGTGGCCACTTTTGAGGATGAATTCATCACACTTAACGATAATCGTTACTGCGGAAGAGCACTAGACAATCGAATGGGTGGTTTTATGATCGCTGAAGTTGCTAGACTTCTCAAGAAAGATAAGGTTGAACTCCCATTTGCACTTTACATCGTGAATGCCGTCCAAGAAGAAGTTGGATTGAGAGGAGCTCAAATGATTGCTCAAAAAATCAAACCGGATGTTGCTATAGTTACAGATGTTTGCCACGATACAAATACACCAATGATCAATAAGATTGTACAAGGTGATTTGAAGTCAGGTGACGGACCTGTTTTAACGTATGGTCCAGCTGTTCAAAATAATTTATTGAAATTAATTATTGATGCTGCTGAAGACAATAAAATACCATTCCAACGAGCGGCAGCTTCTCGAGCAACAGGGACAGATACTGATGCTTTTGCATATTCGAATGAAGGCGTGCCAAGTGCGTTGATCTCACTTCCGCTACGTTACATGCATACAACTGTAGAAATGTGCCGGAAAGAAGATGTGGAAAATACGATTCGATTGATCGTACATGCGCTCAAGAAAATTGAAAAGAACCAAGACTTCCGCTATATCAAGTAAATAAGAATTCAAGATTAAGTTAACAATCGGATTATTGACTATTGAGAATCTTAGGATTCGTAGTATCTTTAAATCGGACTATTATTTATAAAACATGAAAAAAATTACTTTAGTTGTTTCCGCTGTGTTATTCACACTGGGAGCACAAGCTCAAATTATGAGTGAAAACTTTGATGCGCTCACTGTGGCTGACTACATGGGTACTGTATCACCAACTTACTGGACTACTTGGTCTGGTGCTACTGGTGGAGCAGAGGATGTTCAAGTAACAGCCGCTCAAGCAAACTCAGGTTCCAATTCAATTCACTTTTCATCAACAGGCGCTAATGGCGGACCTCAAGATGTTGTAATTGATTTTGGACAACAATTCACGGATGGTATCGTGACTTATGAATCTTCAATATATGTCGTAGCTGGTGCTAATGCATATTTCAATCTTCAAGCGACTCCAGTTATTGGAACAACTTGGGCATTGAATGTAAATGCTGACGGAGGAATGCTTTCTATCGATGATGGACTTACAGCTAACTTGGCAGTTGGATCTTATACAGATGCAACATGGTTTACGTTGAAAATTGAAGCAAACTTGACATTGAACCTATGGAAAGCCTTCGTTGATGGTGTTGAAATTGGAACATGGACAAATGGAGTTAACACACTTGCTTCAGTAGATATCTTCCCATTACAAGGAAGTGACTTTTACATTGATGACGTGTCGTTTGATCAACAGCCTTTTGTTTTACCTAATAACAATGCTACTGTATCTGGACTTAACGTTGGAAGTAACATCGTTGGAGTGGATGGAACACCAACAGTAACTGTAGTAAATGCTGGAGTAAATGCAATTACTTCTTTTGATGTAACAATTGATTACAACGGTAATCAATACATAGAGAATGTTACAGGACAAAACCTTACTTCTACGAACTCAATGGATGTTGTTTATACAACTGTGATTCCATTGGTAGCAGGAAGTTTACCTATTACAGCAACTGTATCAAATGTGAATGCAGGTGGAGCTGATGATGATCCCTCAGATGATGTTCTTGCATCAACAATTGACCCTATTGTACCAGCTGCTGGTAAAATGGTCGTAGGTGAAGAAGGAACTGGAACTTGGTGTCCTTGGTGTGTACGTGGTACTGTATTCATGGATCGTTTCGAACAAGATTATGGTGATTTCTGGGCTGGTATCGCAGTTCACAATGGAGATCCAATGGTAGTTGCTGATTACGATGCTGCAATTGGCGGTTTGATCGGTGGTTATCCAAGTGCTTTGGTTGATCGTGGTCCTGACGTGGATCCTTCAGCAATGACAAATGATTTCTTCGATCGTTTGCAAACTGCACCAACAGCTTTCTTGTCAACAACTTCAACATGGGATGCAACATCAAGAGAATTAGTTGTTACTATTACTGCTGATTTTCAAGCTGCTGCAAATGACAATTACAAATTAGCTGTTGTTTTAACTGAAGATGGTGTTACAGGAACTTCTTCTGGATACAATCAAGCGAATGCATACGCTGGTGGAGGAAATGGTGTGATGGGAGGATATGAACTTCTACCTAGCTCTGTTCCTGCAGCACAAATGGTTTATGATCACGTAGCTAGAGCAATCGAGCCTTCATTTGGTGGAGATGCGACAAGTTTCCCTGCTACTGTTGCTAGTGGTGAGGTGCATTCAAAAGACTACACATTCACACTTCCTGCTGAATGGAACGAGAATAACATTCACATTATCGGAATGATGATGGACCCAGCAGGACGAGTTGATAACGCAAGTAAATCAGGAATTGATGGATTAGTATCTCTTACTGATTTGGAGCAAACATTCAAAGGATTTAGCATTTACCCTAATCCTGCAACAACAGTTGCAACGGTTGAAATTCAATTAGAGGCAACGTCTGATGTTCAATTGCGTTTAATAGATATGTCAGGAAAAGAAATCGCTGCACGTAACTATGGAGCACTTGAAATTTCATCGACAATTCAATTGAACACAATTGATTTAAATGCAGGTGTTTATTTAGTCGAATTGACTGTAAATGGACAACGCATGACGAAGCGTTTGGTTATTGAATAAGAATTTAAATTGATCCGTGAAAAAGGGTGGCTCGTTTGTACGACCCACCCTTTTTTTATTCGCTACTTTTGTGACATGAAATGGATTGGTGAGCGAATAAGTTTTGTTGATGATCAAAGTAAATTGACAATTGTAATTTATCCTGAAAGTACGGGATTGGTTAAGTCTATAATGGGAGCGTGGTTCGCGATGTGGTTGATGATCGGTGTGGTTGTCGTCTGGTCGTACTTCACCTTTCAATTGACGGAACAAGAGAACATTATTATCTACATCTTTTTAGCATTCTGGGCATACTATGCTATCCGCGTAGGAAAGTCATTCTTTTGGCTTCTCTGGGGAAAGGAACTAATCAAAATTGACGAAGCCGCATTTATCTATAAGAAATCGGTTAGGACGTATGGAAAAGCAAAGCATTATCTCCTCGATAATATTTCAAAAATGCGCATGTTCCAGATGAAGGAAGGTTCATTTCAAGCAATCTGGGAAGCATCACCATGGGTGAAAGGAGGAGAACACCTAGAATTTGATTACTTAGGAAAGGTCGTTCGATTTGGACGAAAAGTTTCAGAGAAAGACGGGAAGATGCTCTTTAAATTATTATCGAAACGAATAGAGCAAAATATCCGAAGAATGAAGTAAGTACAACTTTTCAAGAGATTGTGTTAGTGAAACGATATCAGTCTAGTTCTTTCTCCATCAAGTAGTGCTGAAGAACATCGAAAAGAAGGTAGCTTTTCTCAAGTAATTGATAATCTAATTTGAGGTAGAAATCAACAGCATAATCTCTAGCTTGGAGAATCATTTTAGTATCACCTCGATCTCTAGCAGCGTTTTCTGTAGCAACCATAATTGCTTTCCCGAAGCCTTTTCCTTGAACGCCACTTTCGACAGCCACAAATCGTACTTGAGCTATTCCTGGATTAGCTTGATCAAGTCGAGCAATCGCTTTTAGGATGCCGTCTTCATACAATGCAAAATGAACACCTATTGCATCACCCTCATTTTTTTCTGACCCTATCGGCTGATTGAGCGGAGCACGTAAAATGCGGTAACGCAAATCGAAATAGTCTTTCCATTCGGCGTTAGTTTGTGGTTTTCGAATCTCAATTTTCATTTGAATACAACTGAAGTGACACGTTTTGTTGAAATACCAGAAATCACTTCTTCACGCACCAACGATTTCGCTTTGTCTGAGGAGAATACTTCTTGTAAGTCTTTGATTTTTCCAACGGGAACATTTAATTTTTGCAATGCACTTAAGAGTGATTCTGAAGAACGAGCAGCAACAAGTGGTTCTATTTTGGCTTTCAAAGCAATTCGATTTACAACCCTATTTTGATTGGAAGAGAATTGATCGTCCAGAATTAATTCATCTGCTCCTAGTTCACCGCAGAGTTTTTCAAAATGATCATTCGAACCAATCGCAAAAGTGATGGTGAAATCATCTGCTGTTTTGAATAATTCACCGTATGGTGCGATATTCGGATGCAAACTTCCAATTCGTTGTGGAACATGGTCAGACATTAGGTAATTCGAAGCTTGATTCACCAAACTACTTAGTGCTGCGTCATAGAGTGAGACACTCATGGATTTTCCTTTTCCTGATTTCTCACGTTCGTAAAGTGCTAAGAGGATTCCTTCTTTTAAATGATGGGCGGCCATCACATCAATCATCGCGACGGGCATTTTTACAGGTCCACTTTCTGGTGTTCCATTCATGGACATAAATCCCGATTCTGCCTGAAGAATTAAATCGTAAGCCACACGATCATCTTCCGCGCCATAGCCATTGATTTTTCCAATGATCAAACGTGGATTAACTGAATGAAGCTTATCATCTTCAATTCCAAATTTTTCAGCATCACCGAGCTTGAAGTTGGTTATGAGAATGTCGGCATCAACAATAAGATTCAAGAAGGTTTTTAGATCAGTACTATCCTTTAAATTCAAGGAAGCGTATTCCTTTAAATAGTTGATGCTAGAAAAATAAGCTGAGACAGATGTATCGCGTTTTTCTTTTGGTAATTTCCAACTTCGCGTGACATCGGGATGTGTAGGATGTTCAATTTTTAGTACATCCGCTCCTAATTCAGCAAAAAAAGTTCCAACTGATGGTCCAGCTAAAACAGTACTTACGTCAATTACGCGGATTCCTTCAAGGGGCAATGTCATAATTTAATCGTTATCGAGTTCCCATTCAACGTAGGCCTTTACCTGGCGACTTTCATTATCGTTGAGTTGGGCTTTAATAATCATCCGGGGTAAAATATTCGACCATTGGGCAGTCGTAAAGTTCTCCACCTTCTTTTTTCCATGACATCGCGTACAATCTCTCATGAACACGACTTTTCCTTCACCGATATCAGTTTTAATCATACCGTTTTTAGCAATAGATATCTCGGAAGTGTTTTTACACGATTGCATTGCAACAACAAGTAAAGTCATTGCAGAAAGTTGTAAAAGAAATTTCATGTCTAGGCTAGTTTTCCAGCTCCCAAAAGATATAAGCCTTCACCTGACGAGATTGCTCCGTATTTAATTCCGCATTTTTTATCATTTTCGGGAGAATATTTTCAAATTGCTTTTTAGAGAAATTATCAATTGTTTCCGCACTACTTGGTCCATTTCCGTAGTGACATGTAAGGCAGTTCTTCAAAAAGACAACTTTTCCTTCACCAATATCAGCTTTGGGCATATCTCCGTTAGTAGAAGATGTTGTTTCCTCGACAGTTTCAGTAACTTCGATGATCTCTGTTGTTTTAGGACTACAGGCTACAAGGAATCCGGCTGCTGTAAATGCAATAAAAAGGTGTTTCATAGGATAATTAATTTAATTCGAAGATAAGAAAACTGCTGAAAATTCATTCAGAATTTTATTTTTGTCTCCAATCTCAAGATATGCAACAACAAGAATTTGTCCAAACTCAAACAACTCTTCCAGAAACAGGAGTTAAGAATGTATTAACCATGATTTCAGAAGGAGCCACAATTCCTTTTATGGCGCGATACCGAAAGGAGAGAACTGGTGGTTTGGATGAGGTTGAAATTGCGGCAATACGAGATGAAGCTAAGCGTTTTGATGATTTGGTTTCTCGGCAACAAACAATCATTTCGGCAATTGATGAGCAAGGAAAGTTAGATGATCAGCTTAAAAGACGCATTACTTCTTGTTTCAATTCAACACAATTAGAAGATATCTATCTTCCGTATAAACAAAAGCGATTAACGCGGGGAGAGAAAGCAAAGCGTCAGGGATTAGAACCCTTGGCAAAAATGATCATGTCACAGCGAGGTGGAGACCCTGAGGTGATGGCGGGCAAATTCCTTAAAGGTGAAATTTTTGATGAAGACATGGCGATTGCTGGTGCCAAGGATATAATTGCTGAATGGATGAATGAAAATGGAAGTCTTCGTGATCGCTTGAGACAATTATTTGAGCGAAAATCAATGTTGACATCCAAGTTGGTAAAAGGCAAAGAAGTGGCAGCGGAAAAATACCGTGACTACTTCGAATATTCACAATCGCTCAGCCGTTGTCCATCTCATCGTTTTTTAGCCATTTATCGCGCAAGTAGAGAAGGATTCTTGAAAGTAAAAGCTCGACCTGAAGAGGAGATGATTCTCGGACAAATGCAACGCTTCTTTGTCAAAGGTCATGATGCTTGTTCAGATATCGTGAATGACACCTGCACCGATTCCTACCGTCGATTATTGAGACCTTCTCTTGAAAATGAAGCACTTTCGATTGCAAAGGAACGAGCCGATAAAGATGCAATCAGTGTTTTTAGTAAAAACTTGAGACAACTTTTACTTGCTCCACCGCTTGGTGCAAAGCGAATTTTAGCAATTGACCCAGGTTTTCGTTCAGGCTGCAAAGTAGTTTGTATTGATGAAGCCGGTGATCTTTTGACAAACACAACAATTTTCCCTCATCCACCTCAAAAGGAACAATCCAAGGCGAAAGCAAAGCTTGGACAATTAGTTGAAGCGTATAAGATAGATGCAATCGCAATTGGAGATGGAACTGCTGGTCGCGAGACGGAAGCATTAGTCAAAAACACACATTTCTCACGAGAAGTTCAAGTCTTTTCTGTTCGAGAAGATGGTGCTTCGATCTATTCTGCCAGTTCAATCGCCAGAAAGGAGTTTCCGGATTATGATGTGACCGTTCGAGGTTCAGTTTCCATTGGTCGAAGATTAATGGATCCACTAGCAGAATTAGTGAAAATTGATCCGAAATCAATTGGAGTAGGGCAATATCAGCATGAGGTGAACCAATCTCAGCTCAAGCATGCCTTGGATGATGTTGTTGTTTCTTGTGTAAACGCTGTGGGTGTGAATGTGAACACCGCTTCACCTTATCTTTTGAGTTATGTTTCTGGCTTAGGCATGGGATTAGCAGAGAATATTGTGGCCTATCGTTCAGAAAATGGTCGGATAGAATCGCGTGCTGAATTGAAAAAGGTAAGCCGATTGGGAGGGAAGGCCTTCGAACAAGCTGCAGGTTTTATTCGAATTCGAGATGGTGTGAATCCATTGGATAACACCTCTGTTCACCCAGAAAGCTATCATCACGTAGAAAAAATCGCGAAGCAATTAAAAGTTAAGCCAGAGGAACTCATTGGAAATGCAGAGTTGTTAAAGCCGATTTCAATTAAAGACTTTCCAGATGTGGATGCTTTCACTTTGAAAGATATTCTCTCTGAATTGAAGAAACCAGGTCATGATCCGCGACAAAAAGCCAAAGTATTGGAGTTCGATTATCGTTTAAAAAATATTGACGATGTGAAAGTAGGGATGGTGCTTACTGGAGTAGTGACCAATGTGACGAATTTTGGTGCATTTGTCAATATTGGGATCAAAGAGAATGGATTGATTCATAAATCTCAATTGGCTGATGTTTATGTTGAAGATCCTTCCCAATTTATAGCGCTGCATGATCATGTAGAAGTTTCGGTCATGGAAGTTGATGTAAACCGCAAGCGAATTGGGTTAAAACGTTTGACAAAATAGCGCGCACAGGGGAATGGGCTTTGTATCAAGCAGTGTCTACGGACTTTAATACAAAATTCTCATTAGGGGATGAAATAGAGATGAGTATCGTCAATGCCTATGGAGCTGTTCCCCCGAATACGATTTGGATAGATGACTACAGGTTTCAGCCATTAGATGCCCAGATGGTGACCTACGTTTATGATACCAATACCCTGCGGCTGATCGCCAGTTTCGATGATCAACATTTTGGGTTGTTCTATGTGTACAACGCGGAGGGCAAGTTGGTGCGGAAACTCATAGAGACAGAACGGGGCATCAAGACCATCACGGAAACCCTTTACAATACCCCCACAGTGCAACGATGATGCTATGAGAAAAGTTGGATACATCATACCATTAAGTCTGCTGACAGGCGTTGCACTGACCCTGTTCACTGGTTTTAAGCCCGGGAATTCAGATTGCATCAAAGAAGTTCAAGGTCTTTATAAAACCATGCTGGCTCAGCGACCTGCTACTGATGGTAAACAAGTTTATTACGTGAACTATACAGTGCGTACGGTGAGCCGTGACAGCCTGAATGATGGTATTGGGGAATCCACCATTGAAATGTGGATGGCTGGTAAGCGCATGCATCTCAAGAGTGCAGAGATGGAAATTTATCAGGACGAAAAAGAGGTATTTACCGTACTGCCCCACAACAAGATGCTGGTGCGAAGCGACCGCTTGGCCCATGCAGACAATACCAGGGGTGAACAGGTAGCCTTGTTTCAGGATACCCTCTTCGCCCTCAGCACCGTAAGCCAGTGCCAAACCATCGGACGCCATAAGCGCATTGTACTGGATGTGGACGCTGCCGGGCAGCAGCTTTACCAGATTAAACAGATGCGTTTTGACATTGACATTGAAAGGGAAATGATCCGAAAGGTGAGGGTCTGCTACACCAACAGCTACCGATCTTCTATTCCCTCCATGAACAATACTGCCTATGTGGAATATATTGTGCACGACCTGAGCTACGACTATAAAGGGCGAATCAAGCTGCGGGCAGTAGCCGGAATGTTTTTGGATGGGAACGGACGGCCCAAAACGGCTTATGCGGATTATGAGCTGGTAGACAGCCGGTTTGAAGCTAACAAAACAACTTTTGAACCTTATGTTAAATAGAACTTCATACGGCTTTTTATTCGCGGCGGCCCTGACGCTGTTCATGGGCATGGCACAGGCCCAGACCTATACAAAAAAAGACAGCTTGAACTACAATCACGCGGCGTTAGTCACGGGCAGCGATAGCACCCTGTATGTGAGGAGCTCGCCTACATCTTCCAGCACCTGTAGCTCCAGCATTCAAAAAGCATCGCTCTATGCCTATCTCCATCTGGGCAAAACCTATAAGTACGGCGACGCCACCTTAAGCGGGTCGGTGAAGCTGAAGATCAGTGCTTACAACTCTTATTCGGGCAACAGCGGGCTCGTAGACACCTATTGGATTACATTGGTAATTAATGAGAATACGCCGGAGCAATTCTTTTTAAAGGACTTTACAGCAGAACACGCAGATATCAACCGTTTTGTGGTGAAGATACTCACGTATAGCAGTAGTTCCCTGGTAGAAGACAGCATAAAATTGTCCGTCTTCTTTAGGGAAGATTTTGACATTGACGTAAGCGGGGTCGGCTTAACCAATAGTATCATTACCGTTGACAATCCCATCACTTTCAAATGGAACTCAGACTGCAAAGACGTAGACAATTACCAGTTTCAATTGTTGCGGCTTTTCAACAATGACCTCGACCAGCGCAAACGCTGAAATACGCCAGAATGCTATACCGGTTGTCCAGACCCAAATCCGGAAACAATGCCAGACCAGGAGCCCGACTATGACGATCAAACTACATTGCTTT
>NVXP01000104.1 GCA_002733985.1 Fluviicola sp.
ACTCGAAATTTGAAAGCGTTCAATCGTTAAAAAACGAGCCCCATGTAACAAACACTCTCATTCCAAAAAACACCTACACTCCCAACTTAATTGACTTAAGCTTAAATAACTGCTAAAAATTCAGGTTCGATTTTTGACTCGGGCGGCTTTATCCCCCCACATGTTCCCATAATTTCAATTTTTCATTGAGGTGATGTTTTATTTAATTCATGAATGATGAAAAATAAAAAGGAAGTCGAACAGAGCAGGGTTTGGAAACTAGAAAGAACCGTTTGGAAAAAGAGATACTCTTACAGTTTATTTTACCATTAGTTTGGAGATCTCAAATGGAATTTTGCACAAAACAGTAAGGTATCTGGAATTCGATATTCTAAAAAAATATAAAATACGCTTAGCTTATTTTGTTGAAAATCTATTGACCGCTACCCTAAACACAGGCGTTAACCACTTCATTTTGAAGTCAAACACTGAAAACAAAAAAATGTTAAAGAGTTTAGCGGCATGTAATAGGCAATCCCAATTACTATTGGGAAAAAACCTAGAACAATTAATTCACATAAAAAAGATAAATTATTAAACAGTAGAATTATGGGAGAGATAACAGCAGAAAAAGATAATCTGATTAAACACGGTGAAAAAGTGATGAATATAAAGTTGGAGCTGGATGATATAACCATTTCTGAATCTAACTTTTATTTACCCGCAGGGACACATTTAAAGGAGCGCATTGATGGTAAACTGGAGATTCCGGATGAGTGCAAACTGATTGAGGAGGTATTAATTGACAGGGGCTCGTCGCGCCCTATAGAAAATGCACCGGCATTGGCTACCGCTGTTGCTATTCTGGGCCCTCCCCTTGTGAAGTTAATTGAAGGGGGAAAAATAGTAGACAGGATAGGAAAGAACCAAAATTTTGAAGTCCTTTCAGCGTTAGACGAAGTAGTTGATGAGTATGAGATGATTCAGGACGAGAAGTCATTTTTTGAAAGTCCTGTATTTACATTCACAGTGGAGGGCTATAGCTGGATTCTAGGGCCTATCATTTCGACAAAATTCAAGGTGACAGGAAATAGATGTATTTATAAAGGGCAGCATGCTGGGGTACCCAAAATGCGATATCTAAGAAATGTAACAGTAAATGTGCTTAGTATCGAGCCAGATAATACTGTGTGGTCTGATTGCAATTTAACCGTGCATAGACCGACGAATCCTATAAAAAAGACTGTGAGAGGATTCGATACGCCAGAGGTTCAATTTCAGATTAACTTCGACTTCCGAGGAACAACAGCGACTCAGAGTAACAGCAAATCTATATGGGTGAATGGAGTTGAAGGTTTCGTACGAAGCATTCAGTGACATCAATTTTAATATAAATAAGCCCTCAATGGACTTGCTACAAGAAAAGGGGACAGAATGAGAATAAATCTCATCTGTCCCATTTCGTGAGTCCGAGTCAAAAATCGACCCGAAAATCATAAGCCATATTTTGATTAAAGTCTTATTAATAGGGCTTCGAAGTTGTTGTTTTTTGAAATGTGAACTTCTCTGGAAAGATCGAATAAATGCTTATTTCCCTCTGATCAAATGGAAATATCCATGTCCAGTATATACTTTATCCGAAAAATCTGTGATTTCGTAACGATAAAAGTAAACCCCATCATTAGATTCTCCGCCATTCCAAACATCTGAAGAATTTTCAAGTTTACACATCAAATCTCCCCATCGATTAAGTATTTCAACATAAATAGTTTTAGCACCATTCGATTCAATAAAAAACACATCATTAACAAAATCTCCATTTGGTGTAAAAACGTTTGGAACATGAATCACAAGTTCAGACTCAATTACTACAATCGTCGTAGTTGCTGTATCTGTGCAAGCTCCATTACTCGCGATTAATATTACTTCATACGTTCCTACTTCATTATATAGCATTGATAGATAAGTATCAGATGAAGAACTGAACTCACCGTTACCAAAATCCCATGTGAAATTGGTAGAATTTGTTGAAGTATTCTCGAATTCTATATCCAATGGAACTTCTCCAGAAAGTACAGAAGTCACCATACTTGCATTGGGTGAAGGGTTAACCTGGACGTCCATGATAACAGAAACTGCACAGCCAAGGTCTGGGGTAAAGGTATAAGTTGTGGATTGTGTGTTATCAATACTGGGAGACCAGTTTCCAGTTACACCATTGTTGGATACCGTTGGTAAGCTGAATGAAGTTCCCGAACAAATAGGCCCTGGATTTGTAAATTCTGGAACAATCTCATCCTCAATAACAACGGTCATTGATACAGCTGATGTACAAAGCGTATCATCTGGAGTAAACGTGTATGTCACCGTCACCGTATCATTAATCGCTGGCGACCAGGTTCCCGGCACGCCATTATCAGATACTGTTGGCAACACAAATGAATTACCTAAACATAAAGGACCTGGGTTCACGAATGCGGGCGTAATTTGATTTTCAACAACTACTGTCATTGTTACTAGTGAAGTACACGTGGTGTCATATGGAGTAAACATATACGTTGTTGTAGCAGTATTATTAATCGCTGGCGACCATGTTCCTGCCGCGCCATTATCTGACGTAGTAGACAAGGTAAATGCATTGCCTGAACAAATTGGTCCAGGATTGATAAATGTTGGCGTGACTTGATTACCAACCACCACTGTCATTGTCATTGATGAAGTACACGTCGTGTCGTCCGGAGTATATGTATACATTGTCGTTGCTGAAGTGTTGACCGCTGGTGACCAAGTTCCTGAGATTCCATTCTCCGATATATTTGGTAAAGTAAACGTAGCTCCGGAACACACGGGCCCAGGATTGGTAAATATAGGTGTGCCTGATGAACTCACCGTAATCGAAAAGTCATAATCAGAAGAACCAGTGCAAGCGTTAGTGTCTGAGGATGTAACAGAATAATTATACGTTCCAGGAGCAGTTGGAGGTGTAATAACTACACTCATTCCTGTCGTATCGCTTAGTCCCAGATCACCAGACCAGGAATAATTTCCAGATCCACCACTTGCTTGAACTGTTATACTTTGTCCAGAACACAAAAAGGTATTCGGATCTATGTCAGCGGATATACCTACTGAAATTCCTGATTCAGCAGTGAATGTATAATCACATACATCTCCTTCAAAACCATCGATCATGATGTAATATGTTTCGCCAGCGGTCAATCCTGAAAGTGAAATAGTTTGACTAGAAGAAGTTGGGCTGAACTGACCATCACAGTAAATATTTGTAACGCTCCCCTGTCCACAAATATCGTCGAGCTGGAAGATATAAAACTGAATACCGCTCATCCAACTGGCATTAATACAATTTCCCACCCAGAGTCCTAGGTCAACATTTGGAGCGTCAGCGACGAACTTTAAAAAAGAGTTATTTTCTATTGTTGCACCAGTTCCGCATCCATCATTGCTCGAAACATTGGTAAATCCTCCCAATAATCCAGTTCCAATCGTAAAGATTGAGCTTGTCTGCGTTCCCCATGCATCGGCAGAATATGAAGACAATGTTGTTCCGCAGTAACCATCCAAATTACAAATAAATGGAGCATCTATACACGCATTCCCTGGTGCGGGGTTATTTGTTCCGCACGGTGGCTGCTGTCCATAAACAATTCCGCTCAAACACAAAAAAACAGTTATTTGAAGCGTGTATTTCAAGAAATAAGAAGCGTGTATCATTTGTAGTTCTGAATTAGGTTTTTATTGCGTGTGTTTTTATTCATCGAATTATATTAACGTGACCTACATATTCTTTTTTGTCGTCATTGAAATTCAGTTTAAGTCTGATTTTCCAGACGTACGTCCCGTCCTGTGCCATATTTCCATTGTAAGTTCCATCCCATCCAACTTCAGCGTTTTGAGACACGAAGATCAATTCACCCCACCTGTTGTAAATCTCTAGTTGATAATTTTGAGTATCAAATCCAGATGTCATAACTGGTTTGAAGGTGTTGTTATATTCATCGCCATCTGGAGTAAATGAGTTCGGAACATAAAAAATCAGTTCTTCTTCAATGTTAATTATCTGATACGCTGTATCCGTACAACCTTCATCGCTGAACGCTACAAGCTCAACCGAATAATTTGCAGTAGTTTCAGTTGAAAACTGATGAATCACATTTTCCGAATATTCCGAAGCAGAATTATCACTGAAATTCCATTCATATCCAGTTGCTCCTGTACTCGTATTTACTGTAGAATAAACTCCACCACTTTCATCAATAAGAGAAAATGATGCTTCCGGAGCCTGATGAATACATAAATGGTCAATGAAAGTTGTATCATCCATTACACAGCCACCTGCATCTATTCCTCCAATTGTTATAGTATAGCAATTTGCGTTGCCCGAATTGAACCCAGGATAACTCATTGGATCGATGTTCACTATGCTCTGATTCGAGGTGATATCTATTGAGTTTCCATTATTAAATGAATATGTAAAAGTGAAAGGTGCCGTTCCCCCTATTGCAGTTACGTTAATAGGTGCTATTGTTTCGCCAGGACATACATCAATCTCATCTGAAACCAAAACCTCAAACCCTGGATTAACCTCAACTTCCATTGTAATTGAAGATGTACACACTGTATCATCTGGCATAAATGTATAGGTAGTAGTTGTCATATTATTAATTGCTGGTGACCAACTACCTGGTATCCCATTGTTTGATATAGCTGACAAGGTGAAATTAGTCCCAGCACAAAGCGGTCCTGGGTTATTGAATATTGGAGCTTCTAGCGGGTTAACAATAACCGTCAACTGCGTATCAATCGTACATGTGCTATTATTAGCTGGTATAAAGGTATATGTTGTTGTGGATGTATTATTTACAGCAGGAGACCAGGTTCCATCTATTCCATTGTCAGATATTAACGGCAAGGTGAATGAATCACCGGAACATATCGGTCCAGGATTGGTGAATAATGGTACCTCTACCGGAACAACAATTATGCTCAATTGTGTATCTAAAGCACACAATAAATTGTCTGGTACAAACGTATAAGTTGTTGTTACCGTATTATTAATCGCAGGAGACCAAGTTCCTGTTATTCCATTATCTGAAATAGTAGACAGGGCCAATGAAGCACCCGAACATATAGGTCCTAGATTAGTGAATGTAGGTGTTATTTGATTTTCTACGACAACTGTTAATGTCATTGCTGTTGCACACGTCAAATTGTCGGGCGTAAAAGTATACGTCGTTGTTACGGTGTTGTTGATCGCAGGTGTCCATGTTCCAGTTAACCCATTGTTAGATACTCCGGGTAGCGTAAATGAACTACCTGCACAGATTGGCCCTGGGTTTGTAAACGTAGGAACTACTTGATTTTGAACCACTACAGTTATGTCAATGGTGGTCGCACATATAACACTGTTAGGTGTAAACGTGTATGTGGTGGTAACCGAATTGTTAACTGCAGGTGACCAAGCTCCCGTTATTCCATTATCAGAAACGCTAGGTAGAGTGAATAAACTACCTACGCATATTGGTCCAGGATTGGTAAATGTAGGTATCACTTGATTCTCTACAATAACCGTTAACGTTGTAGTAGTAGAACAGGTTAGGTTATCTGGTGTAAAAGTATACGTCGTTGTTGCGGTATTATTCATGGCGGGCGACCATGTTCCCGAAATACCATTATCTGAAATCACGGGCAAGGCCAATGGACTACCTGAACAAATCGGCCCAGGGTTAGTAAATAAAGGCGCCTGTAGAGGATTAACTACCACCGTCATTTGTGCTGAAATCGCACATTGGTTAGTGTCCGCAGTAAATGTATACGCTGTAGTTTGTGTATTATCAATGCTCGGTGACCATACTCCAGTTACCCCCTCAATTGATGTAGTAGGCAATATGAAGTTTTCACCGACACAAATTGGCCCTGGGTTTACAAAGCTTGGTGTAATTGAAGGTACCGTTACTGTAACTTGTCCTGTCGTATAACAGTTATTAACCGTGTCTGTGACTGTTACGGTATATGTTGTCGTTTGGTTTGGTGTAGCAATTGGATTTGAAATAGTTGTACTATTCAGCCCGGTCGGTGGTGACCAAGAATAGGTAAACCCACCTCCGGAATTATTTCCACAATTAACGTGAACGGAATAATCCTCAATTTCATCACTAAACGTATAGGAACCAGTTTGGCTTCCAGAATATCCTGCATACGGAGCCTCTATACCTTGAGCGTTTATATAAGTACAAGCTCCATCAGAAGCAACAAAAGGCGCGTTGTCTTTAAATCGAATACGCATCCTATAGGCTCCATAGGTTTGACCTGTCGGAATTGTAATAGCAACATTTGAAATAGTAATATTCGGATGAGTATTAATTGCAGGACTTGTATATACTACCTCTCCAGCTGCAAAAGCACCATCATTATTCCAATCAACCCAAACTCTGCAAAAATATGGTGTGTTGTTATAGAGTGATATTGCTCCAATATTTAAATAAAATGTACTGCCACTGCACGCTTCAACATAATGTGAAGCACTAAAATCACTTAACCAAATAGTGCTCCATGCATTAGGCCCCATTGGGTTAACATTACCAACATCAACAAGCGTGTTCATATTATTAATATTCACACTTCCTCCCGAAGTTGTCACATCGTCAACATATATGCCACCTCCTTGAGTTAATGAATTGGGTTGAAAACGGGCTGTATGCAAACAAGTCGAAGCAAGTGTATAGTCAGGTGTAACAGGAATAGGTGTTTCACCGAGTTGAATACTGTCCCCACAAGCAAGTGTTGAATCTATCCCAGCATTGAAGAGAATTGGAGGATTACAAGGAGCTTGAGATATTACTTCGTTTGATAAAAAAACGAAAACTAAGAGCAAGGAACCAAATGAATTACCTCGCAGAACGTCGAACCACAGAATCAATCGTTTCATAATAAAAAAATAATAGTTGATATTCTAATCAAATGAATTGTTACATCCATCGAGACCTCCGTTTCATTTGCATTAACCAAGCTTGAGTTCTTCAAGTACAAATTGAATCGTAATGTCTTTTGTAAACTTGCACAGAATCTCGTTTTTTTGTTTCACCACTTCCGATGAAATCCACTCTACACCTATGTTTTTCTTGCATTATTCATGCTTTTTTTAAAATTGATGCTCCTCATACAGAACATGCTTTTGTAAAGTCTTGAAAGAAAAAATCCCTTTGTAGAATTACAAAGGGATTTGGATTGAACTATACTACTACTACTACTACTACTACTACTACTACTACTACTACTACTACTGCCTAAACACCGAAGTACACATATTCAACTATAAAAAGGACGGAGATAACAACTATAGCGAATAATATAAAAACCAAAATTTTCTCTTCCATTTATATCTTATACTTAAACAATAGTCCAAACAAAATATCGATCAGCGTAATCAAAGAACCAAAATTTTTTCTCTTTCTAAAAGCGATCCATTATCGTCATAAACCTGTACGATAAACATTCCAGGTTTCGTATTCGAAAGATAGATCAACTTTTCACCCTCAATTGATGTGAAAAATTCACGCTGAACTATTCGCCCCATATTATCTACTATTTCAATGTGAATGGGTAACTCTATCTGGCCGTATACACTTAGATAAAAACTGGATTCCACTATAGTTGGAAATACACTAACACCATTGCCAAAACATTTTGCCCAAACAAGGTCTGAATATTCAGAAGTACCATCTACATCGACCATATTCAATCGATAATATGCACCGGTGTTCTCTCTTAATTCGTATTTATAATTGATCAAATTATTTGAGTTGCCTGATGCATCGACTTCGCCTATAGCAGAAAACAATACTCCGTCCATTGATTTTTCCAATTGAAAGTAGTCCGAATTAAGCTCTGAAGCTGTTGACCATGAGAAAATTGTAATCGACTCGTCACATACAACTTCAAATGATGCCAACTCAACTGGAAGGAGAATACAAGGAGGGTCTAATGCAACCGTAACTTCTTCAATAGTAACACAGTTATTTACCAAATCAGTAATTGTAACCGTGTACGTCGTTGTATCTGAAGGCGTAGCAACAGGATTTGGTATTGAGGGGTCATCCAGACTATTAGCAGGAGACCAGGAGTAGACATAGGAGTTTCCGCAATTAACATGTACAGAATAATCTTCAATTTCATCGCTAAAATAGTAATCACCTGTTTGGCTTCCTGTATATCCTCCGTAAGGAGCTTCCACACCTTGTGAGTTGTGAAAAGTACAAGCTCCATCAGAAGCAACAAAGGGCGCATTATCTTTGAAACGAATCCTCATTCTGTAAGCACCATAGGGTTGACCCGCAGGAACCGGTATGGCGATATTTAATATACTAATATTGGGATGAGTATTCATTGGCGGACTAGAATAAACGATCTCAGCGGCCCCAAAATCACCATCATTATCCCAATCAACCCAAACCCGACAATAGTATGAGGTATTGTTATAAAGGGAAATCGCATTAATGTTCAAATAAAAAGTGCTTCCCGCACAAGCCTCAACGTATTGAGAACTGAAGTCACTAAACCAAATTGTCATCCAGGCACTTGGCCCCATTGGATCAATATTTCCAACATCTACCAATGTGTTGGTGTTATTAATATTAACAGCTCCACCAGTTGTAGCAACATCATTAAGGTAAATCCCCCCACCTTGTGTCAAAGATCCGGACTGCCACATACCTGGCTGTACACAGGTAGATGTGAGTGAATAATCAGGTGTGGGAATTTCACCTAGCTGTGCACTTGCACCACATGCAATAATGACATCTGATCCAGCATTAAATACAATAGGAGGACTACATGGAGGTTGAGAAAAAGATACGTTTGACATGAACATTAGGATCAATACTATACCAAACAACGAATTTTGCGATTTCTCAATAAATGATACTTTTTGTTTCATATCAATAGCAGTTTAGACTATTCGTTTACCGAACACACCTTCTTGCACATGAAAACAGAGATCATGATATCCAAAGATGGTATCTTCATTAAACAAATTTTCGAAAAACTTCTAGATCTTTTGTCACCACTTCCGATGAAATCAATTAAAACAGGCCATTTCACCACAGGTGGTGAAAATTATTTGCGATGCCTAGCTTGAAATTTTAGTGGCTTCCATTATAAGAATAAAGCGCTGGTTGCGTCCAGTATTAATATTGAAAAGTCGATACATTTTCCCTAGAGATGACCTTGTTCCTTCAACACTTAAAGAAACCTCTTCCGCCAAAGATTTATTCGTGATCGCAGGGTTATCAAAAAGAACATTCAATATTTTCCAATCAGTAGCGTTCAATTTCGCCTGAATATGATCTTCTAACTTTTCCTTATTAAGTTCTGGTTTAGAAAGCTGATTCATTCTCATCGCCTTTTTCACCATGACTTCTGATTTTAACACCTTAATATCATCCAGAAGGCGTGTCTGCTCAGCTTTATTCTTTGCCCACTTATACCTTAGATAAAAAACCACAATCGTAGCCATCAGTGCAATGATGATATACACAGAAATTCTAATACTTCTTTCTTTTTCTGCTTTTATAGTATTGACCTTCTCTTTTCGAACTGTTTCCAGACTATCAGCTAACTCCTTCTGTTGAAATTTATACTCCCATTCTTTGTGAAGAATGGATTTTTGTACTTCGACATTTTCCAATTCAGTCAGCTTCTTAATATACAATTCGTACATGGGTAGCGCCATTTCAAAGTCACCTAGTTCTTTATAGATTAAGTGTAAACGATAAGAAGCATCTTTAATCTCATTACTTGCCCCAATGGTTTGAGCAACATTTAGAGCTTCTTGATATAGCTTAATCGCTTCTTCAATTTCGCTGTTCGCTTCTTCAACCATCCCCAAATTGATGAGCCCCGAAGCAATACCTTGTTTGTGATCAGCAAGCTTTTTGATCTCCAAACTTCTTGAGAAATATTCATACGCAAGCTTAAGACTATCTCTACTATAATAGATTTCACCAATGTTATTTAGAGCTGCAGCCGTTCTATTCTTATCTCCAATCTCCTCGACTATAGTTAAACTCTTCTTGTAAAATTCTATGGCATGATCCAGGTCACCTTTCTTTGAATAGATTAACCCAATATTATTATAGCCTGATGCTACACCTAACTCATAATCTAATTCAAGGTTAATTTCTAAACTTTGCTCAAAATAATCTTTGGCCCTGTCGTATTCTCCTTGATCCCTAAATACAATTCCAATATTGTTTAAGCAAGACGCTGTGTTTTGTTTATCATCAATAGATTTGTTTATCCGTAAGCTTTCTGTAAAGTTACCGATCGCCTCTTCATACATTCCTTGACCATTTTTCACAAGCCCCAAATTGTTCAATGCAGAAGCGATTCCTTTGGAATACTTTATTGACTTATAGATTTTTAGGCTTTGTTCGAATTTTTCGATTGAATTATAGTAATCACTTTTAAGCGCAAAGTATACCCCTTGCGTATTGTATGCATTAGCAAGTTGTTTCTTGTTTTTAGTTTTCTTCGCTAGATTAATCTGTAATCGCGTACAGTACATTGCGCTATCCGGAATGGAGTACAGATAAACCTCTTTTGCTAATTCATTGATCGCATCAAGCCTCTTTTCAGCTGCTAAATTTGAATTATTCCATTGTGCCCACAAATCATCTGCTCTATTCGATTGAGCCTTTGCAAAACCAATCAAAAAGACAAAAACCAGTAGGGAATAATATCTGAGTAGCATACTACAAATATAACATCAAGGATGAATTAAATGGAAAAAACTGTTTTCACTCCGTCCTCAGGTTGTTTTCAAAGAGGAGTGACGTTAATTAACCCAACTTCCTAGTTCCTCAATTGTCGCCATCTCGCAGACTATTGATGCCCAATACGTTTATCAAACCGTAAAATTCAATTGAGAGATAATGAATAAACAGATCTTTCTGACGAAGTCCTTCAAAACCGAAGCCACAGTAATGAATCACTCTGATTATTTACATTCATTTAATGGGAATCTCGGTTTTAGTTCGAGCGGTGTTGTCAGCAGTTCACATTAGATAACAAAAGGGTTTCATAACATTCTGAAACCCTTTTGTTTTTCTCATATGTGTTCTATTCTTTTCGATTGAATTCCAAAAAGTCCAAAACACGCGACCTACCTAATTACCGAATAACCTTTCCAAACTGGCTAAACTCAATTTTCAGGACACCTCTCAGCAGTAGTAATTTCACGTTACTTTTTATACCTAATTGGATTTTGTTTCTTCTTCACCAATCCATTCCTCTTGCTCATATCTTTACTCCCGCTATTCTAATATTCTTTAGCTTAGTGAAGAGCTGTCATTTATTTCAGACCAAATGAATTAGGGCTATTGTTTTTGATTCGTAAAGACCCAGGGTTCAACACCCTAAATTCAGTTCTTCTATTCTCTCTATGACTTACTTCGGGGCAGTTTGAATCATCAATAGGTTCACACTCACAATCATTTAATAAACGTGACTCCCCATAACCTCTGAAGGTAATTCTTTCCGGTTTCGAAATTCTTTTCATGATATAATTAGCCGAATTGTCTGCTCTTTTCTGAGATAACCACAGGTTGTATTTTCTCGTCTGTCTACAATCGGTATGTGATCCTAACTCAATTTCCAACTCAGGATTGGCATTCATGACTTTAACAATAACGTCCAATTTTTGTTTTGCTTCTGTGCTCAATAACGAACTGTTTAAGTCAAAATAAATCGCATTGATCTCTAGCATCGTTTCAGTACCTAATTCTGACAATACAACTTCCAATGGATTCATTTGGGCATAAATACTGTAAACACCAGACTTGGTAAATTCTGAATCATAATTTAGCGTTGTTGGCCTAAATCCTTCTTTAGACAACTCCAATGTGTAATTTAATTTATCACTTAGTTTCGTATTGTACAGTTCTTTACTATAATCTCCTGTACTGGATGTAGTGTAGTCAACTACATCTCCAGTAACATTGTTAATAATAACCATTCTTACACCTTCTAATGGCTCTCCAGTTTTTGCATTAGTCACCATCGTTTGTAAACTAAATTCAGCCGATCCATCTAGCACAAAATCTTTTTTAATTTCATTGACATCGCTTGGGATTTCATTCATTGATATGTCTTTATTGGATGCTGTATATCCAATCTTTTCAACTGAGACAACATACTCTTCATCCCGATTAAGCGGTATGGCATAATTCCCATTTTCATCACTAATTGTTGAAAAAACAATACTCCCATTAGCGTCCAACAAACGAATGATGGCTCCAGGTAGTATTTCTTTAGAATCTGAATCTGCAATGGTACCATTCAAGATTACTCCAAAATCGAAATCACGAATTACTTTAACCAAATAGATATCATCATCTCCCTTTCCTCCTTTGCGATTACTGGATAAATATCCGGAATTTTGAGATTGACTGATGATAAAACCAAAATCATCCTTTTTTGAATTTACTGGTGTCCCTGCGTTTAGAACAAAACCAATTTCACCATTTGACAACAACGAAGCGACAAATACATCTAGCCCTCCCAATCCCACATGCCCGTCGGAAGAGAAATAGAGATTTTGATCATTGTCGATCCATGGAAACATTTCTTGGCCTTCGGTATTAATAGAAGAACCTAAATTTCGAACATGTTGAATATCTCCATTACTATCAATTTCCCCCTTGTATATATCGGCTCCACCAAATCCCCCAGGCATATTCGACACAAAATATATCGTCTTTCCATCACTACTGATTGTGGGATGACCAACTGAATAATCATTGGAATTAATGTTCAACTCAAGCTCTTCGGTTAATTTTCCATCACCATCAATAAAAGCCGTGTATAATTTCAAATTTTGGATTCCGTCTTCATCTCGTCTTGACTTACCTTTTAATATATTATTTCGTGTAAAATAAACACGCTGACCATCTGGAGAGAAACAAAGAGGACCCTCATGGAATTTTGAATTGGTACTCCTTCTTAATCGTTTTACTTCTGATCCTTCTTGCTTGTCAATGCAGTAAATATCTAAGTATTCGGAACCATCCCAATTATGAGATCTACTTACCATCATTCGATTTCTGCGATTCGAGACAAAATAAATTTTATCGTTCAGCACATATCCCCCAAAATCCTTATCTGCGCTATTAAACTTTGCGGCTGAGACTTCATAGAACGGACCCAAATTTTCAATATCCTCTAAATATGATTTATTTAATTGAAAAAGATCAGCCCGGGCATCATCACCCTCCATCAGCGTAAACTTATCCATGTATGTATCACTTTTGTCATACTTACCATTCTCTTTGAGCGATTGAGAATACTGATATATATCATCGCTTTTAGCTTCTGGCTCTTCAATTACTTTTGAATAATATTTTTCAGCATTTTCACTATCACCGATTTGATAAAAACAATCAGCCAATCGTAGTTTCATTTTTGAATCATCTTCTCCAGAACCCAATAGATCAATGTACATCTGAGAGGCTTCGAAGTAATCCAATTTGTTATAAAACCCATTGGCCTTACTCATTGCTCCAGATTGTCCGAAAGATGAAATATTGGCTAATAATAATCCTGCAACTGCTGCTATGTATGGAAGTCTCATAATGAAAACTATTTAAGTGTGTTTAATTATTTAGAAATATCTTGGCGATCTCACACCACTCGACTTGAATTTTAAATCATAGTTCAACATAACTTCAAATGTTCCGCTGGAGTAATTTGAAATATCTGTTGAAGTATGATCGTAGGCAAATCCTGCTCTAAGTTGTTGTTGTACTTGAAATTGAATAAACGCTCCAAAACTATCTTGCCATCTATGCATTGCTCCCAGCCACCATTTGTCCAAGTAAATAAAGGCTGCGCTCACATCTATTGATAGAGGTGCACCTTCTGTTAATTTTAAATGAGCTGTTGGTCTTAATTTCCAACTAGGGTTTAATTTTATTACTCCTCCTCCAATAAGAAAATAATGCCGCTGCTCTATGGTTGTTGATGCACCATCGTAACTGTTTTGCAATAACTTTGGTGAACTCACACCGATAAACCATTTTGGAGTATGATAGTATACACCCGTTCCAAAATTTAAGAGCCTTCTATTTCGAACATTATTGATCAGGTCTGGATCCGAAGCATCTACTGTTTGAAGCTCCCCTGAGTTGATGCTAATGATGTTCACACCTCCTTTCACACCAAAAGATAATCTTCCTTTCGATTTTTTAAACCTCAAAGTGTATGACAAGTCTCCAGATAACATTGTTTGATTCAATGGACCAATTTCGTCATGAATAAAGCTAAAACCACCTCCAACATTTTTTGCCAATGGAGAATGTATTATGAACGTACTGGTACGTGGACGCCCTGCAAAACCGACCCATTGTTCACGATGCAAAGCGGTTAGACTTAAAGCATCATTGGAACCAGCATAACCCGGATTAACATGAAGCATGTTATCAAAATACTGCGTGAAGTGCGGCTCTTGCTGTGCAATTACACTCGTAATCGACAGGAATGAACCAAACAATAAAACTAAATTTAACTTTTTCATAATTTTCAGTAAAAGAACCTCCACCTAGAATTATAGGCGGAGGTATATTAATAGTTATCGCTTTATGTATACAAAGCCCTTTTTTATCTCTGTACTTCCTAGATTAAGATCCAATATATAATAGTACGTACCTGTTGGTAAATCAGTCCCTGATATATTGATTCCAATGTTTGCAGTTCCCTGCCATGAATTATCATAATCAGTCATATCAAAGACCTTGTTTCCCCATCGGTTAAATATTTGGATATTGTTTCCTGGGTAATTTTGAATTCCTTCTATGAAAAAGAAATCATTCAAATTATCGCCATTTGGTGTTATCGCCTCTGGCACTACGACATTGCAATTCGCTGACACAGTAACTGGTAAGGTTATGCTCGACAAATTGTAAGAACAGGGATCAAATGGATCCGTACCATCGTTAATTTCATCGACATTGGCTACCCCATCCCCATCGCAATCATGAGTGAAATCTACTGGTAACGTTATATTATTTACGTTAAAAGAACAGGGGTCAAGAGCATCCGTACCATCTATTATTTCTTGTCCATTAGACACTCCATCATCATCACAGTCTGCAGCATTCCAAGCTGTACTTGGAGCTGAAGTTTGCGAGCTAACTATAAAATCACATGGATCTTGTCCATCGGTTCCATCTAGAGCCTCTAAGACATTTGGAACACCATCTCCGTCACAATCTCCATTTGAGCTCACTATTAGTGTAATACTTCCTGGTGAGTATGAACAATCATCCAATGGATCGGTACCATCTAATACTTCCTGACCATTCGAGACGCCATCGCCATCACAGTCGGCGACATCCCAAGTTGCACTTGGCGTTACACTCGCACTTATTAAGTTGAACGAACATGGATCTTGCCCATCTGTACCATCAATCGACTCCTGACTATTAGGAACTCCATCACCGTCACAATCTGACATTGATGTCACCGTAAGTGTAATACTTGCCGTACTATAAGAACAGTCATCCAATGGATCAGTACCATCTAATACTTCCTGAGCATTTGATACACCATCACCATCACAGTCCCCAGCATTCCAAGCTGCACTTGGTGCTAAACTTGCATTTGATAAGTTGAATGAACAATCATCCAATGGATCAGTACCATCCGCCACTTCATTTGCATTCGATACACCATCACCATCACAGTCGGCTGCATTCCAAGCTGCACTCGTGCTTACACTTGCACTTGATAAGTTGAATGAACATGGATTTTGTCCATCTGTACCGTCAATCGACTCCTGATTATTGGGAACTCCATCACCGTCACAATCTGCCGTTGATGTTACTGTAAGCGTAATACTTGCCGTCAGATAAGAACAGTCATTTAATGGATCAGTACCATCTGATACTTCCTGACCATTCGAGACGCCATCGCCATCACAATCTCCTGCATCCCAAGCTGCATTTGGTGATAAACTTGCATTTGATAAGTTGAAAGAACAAGCATCCAATGGATCAGTACCATCTGATACTTCCTGACCATTCGATACACCGTCACCATCACAGTCCCCTGCATTCCAAGCTGCACTTGGTGCTAAGCTGGCACTTGATAAGTTGAACGAACATGGATCTTGTCCATCTGTACCGTCAATCGATTCCTGACTATTGGGAACACCGTCTCCGTCACAATCTCCATTTGAGCTCACTATCAGCGTAATACTTCCTGGTGAGTATGAACAATCATCCAATGGATCGGTACCATCCGCCACTTCATTTGCATTCGAAACACCATCACCATCACAGTCGGTAACATCCCAAGTTGCACTTGGTGTTACACTCGCACTTGTCAAGTTGAACGAACAAAGGTCTTGTCCATCTGTACCGTCAATTGATTCCTGACTATTGGGAACTCCATCACCGTCACAATCTGCCGCTGATGTTACCATAAGTGCAATACTTGCCGTCAGATAAGAACAGTCATCCAATGGATCAGTACCATCTAATACTTCCTGACCATTTGATACGCCATCCCCATCACAGTCTCCTGCATTCCAAGCTGCACTTGGTGCTAAACTTGCATTTGAGAAGTTGAATGAACAATCATCCAATGGATCAGTACCATCTAATACTTCCTGAGCATTCGATACGCCATCACCATCACAGTCGGCTGCATTCCAAGCTATACTGGTGCCTACACTCGCACTTGATAAGTTGAATGAACATGGATCCAATGGGTCAGTACCATCTATTACTTCTTGAGCATTCGATACACCATCACCATCACAGTCTGATATATCCCAAGCTGTACTTGGTGCTAAACTTGCATTTGATAAGTTGAATGAACAAGCATCCAATGGATCACTACCATCTGTTGCTTCCTGAGCATTCGATACACCATCGCCATCACAGTCCGCGGCATCCCAAGCTGCACTTGGTGCTAAACTCGCATTTGATAAGTTGAATGAACAGTCATCTAATGGATCAGTTCCATCTGATACTTCCTGACCATTCGAGACGCCATCGCCATCACAGTCGGCTGCATCCCAAGCTGCACTTGGTGATAAACTCGCATTTGATAAGTTAAATGAACAAGCATCCAATGGATCAGTACCATCTGTTACTTCCTGAGCATTCGATACACCATCGCCATCACAGTCGGCTGCATCCCAAGCCGCACTTGGTGCTAAACTTGCATTTGATAAGTTGAATGAACAAGCATCCAATGGATCACTACCGTCTGTTACTTC
>NVXP01000105.1 GCA_002733985.1 Fluviicola sp.
CTGAAATGGATTCAGTCGGATATAGAGACTGTTGCTTCTGCCGGTTGGGGAACATTGGCTTACTACTCAGGAGTACACGAGGATGAAAAGCTAGATCTTAAGGCCTACATCAAATTACTTGATACAGTTGAAAAGGAAATTCATGGTGCCCAAAACAGGGTTCGATATGCCATGAACAGCTTTGTGATTGCTGTAGGTACCTATGTCGAATCATTGACCGAAAAGTCAAAGGAAGTAGCAAAGGCGATCGGTAAAGTTAGTGTGGATGTTGGAGGAACGGCCTGTAAAGTGCCACTCGCTAATGATTACATTGATAAAGTTATCGCCAGAGGAAGGATAGGGGTAAAGCGCAAAACGGCAAGGTGTTGAACGTGAATACTCCTGCCAATAAAACCCAAATTGCAGTTTAGCTCAATCGTAATCCACAATTAAAAAAATAGAAAATTCAGGGAAAATTTGGTTGATTCCATTTTTCTGATTAAAATTGTGACTGAACGGTCAGTCATTATGAATAAGAAAGAACAAATTATATTCTCAGCCTTGTATCTGTTTTCCAAAAATGGGTTTACAGAAACATCCATTGATAAAATAGCCAAACACGCTAAAGTCTCAAAAGGATTAACGTACAGTCATTTTAAAAACAAGGATGATCTGTTAAGGGTTGTTATTGAATCAACAGTAACAGAAATGACCGAAAAGATGATGAAAATTGAACGTAATTCTATTTCGTCATTATTGCAAAATCTTAAAATTGGACTGATAGAAAACAAGAATATTATTCGACTCTCTCTTCTACTTTTAATTCATCCACAAACACCAGTTTCCGTTACTAAACTATTGGAAAAACAAAAACAAGAATTGATTGAATTACTGTCATCACTCTTGGCAGATAAACACAAGGAAAACTCAAAAATTGAAGCCGAATTACTTCTTGCAACAATTGACGGAATTACGATAGACTTTGTACTAAATCCTAACGTAGAAAATTTAGAAAACAAAATAAATTATACAATAAATAAATACAAATAATGAAATCAAGAACAATAAAACCAGCAAAGTTTTTGCATGACATACACGGCAGTTCAACTACTTTGTTTGACATCATTCTTACCTATGGTGGAGGAGTTTTAGCAATCATAAGTGTTTATGTTTTATACCTACAGACCAATATTGAGATTCCTATTTGGAAACTTATCTTGTTACTCGTAATCAGTGCCGATATTGGTGCCGGAGTAATTGCCAACTTCACAAAAGGGACAAACTCCTATTATGGAGGAGAGATTAAAAGCAAATCAAGATTAGTGTTTATTCTATCACACTTTCTACATCCCGCTATTTTTCTATACACCCTAAATTTATTCTCTGCTCAAACAATAGGTTTAGTACTATTTGTAATTGCTTCAACTTTGATAATTAATGCGATTAAAAACAAGGAAAATCAAAAAGTTATCGCCTCATTTTGTACCGTATTGGGTATTGGATCATTACTAATTATCGGCATCTCAAATCCATTACTATTATGGTTTTTCCCTCTATATATGATTAAGCTATTTATCGCATTTGGAATTAGAAGATATTAAGCAATTATGAAAGTAGAAATCAGGAAAATTGCTGTTGAGGATATCGATAGTGTCTCTGAATTATTGACGAATAGTTTTGTTGAAGACGAAGGTATTGTAGTTCTTTTTAAAAAGAACTCTCCAAAGTATAAATACAAAGTAAGCCAGTGGTTTAAAGCAACATTAAAAATGCTAATCAACAATAATCAGAACATAAACTGTGCCTGTTTGGGAGATGAAATTGTTGGCGTTTCTATTGTTACTCACGTCTCTTATAAACCATCTATTCTAGAATTGTTAAAATGGACCTATTCCGTTTTAATGACTTGTGGAATGACTACTGTTGCTCAATCTGCTAAGCACGATAAAAACAGGAAAAACTCATTTACAGATAACAATCAATATATTTTGGAGTTTATTGCGGTAGATCAAACGCAAAGAGGAAAGGGAATTGGGAAACGACTGTTCTCAAGTTTAACTGATTTGGCCAACAGTGAAAATGCTTCTGTTTGGTTGGAAACAACAAAAGAACATAATGTTGAAATATTTAATAAAATGGGATACAATTTAGTTGATTCAAAAAATGAATTATCTGTTGACTATTATATTATGACAAAGAAGAAAGTACCTAACAAAATGAATAAGTAATAAGGGCTAAGTCGAAAAGTAAGTACATTTCAATCCCTTACTATCATTCATTAACCGTTATGCACACGCAAAACAGATCGCAATGGCAAAGGATAAACCAAGACTAACAAGATTGACAGCAATCATTACTCAGTTGCAATCAAAACGGATTGTAACAGCAAGGGAGATTGCGAAAAAACATTCAGTTAGTATCAGAACAATTTATCGAGATATTAGAACGCTTGAGGAATCTGGAATTCCCATAGTTCTTGAAGAGGGAAAAGGCTATTCTATGATGGATGGATATAAAATTCCACCAGTAATGTTTACTCAAGAAGAAGCATATGCACTTATCACGGCTGAACAATTGATTAAAAAGAACAAAGACCAATCCTTGACAGAACAATATGAAAGTGCGATAACCAAAATCAAATCAGTTTTAAAGTATACTCAAAAAGAAAAAATCGAATTACTGACAGACAGATTACAAGTTCGGAACAACCGTGAAAATGAGAAAACAAGTAATTATCTCATTGAACTTCAATCCACCATTTCAAATTGTCAACTAGTAAAAATTGATTACTTGTCATTAGAAAACAATAAAAGCCAAAGAGAAATAGAACCTTTCGCACTGTACACAACACAAGAAAACTGGGTGCTTATTGCATTTTGCAAACTTAAAAATGAGTTTAGAGCATTTAGACTTGACTGCATTGAAAAATTGGAAACTTTAGAGCAATATTTCGAACCTCATAAAATGACTTTGGAAGAATACCTTGAGAAATGCAGAGAAAAATATATAAAACACCCCTGACATACCGTTGACACACGACAATCTATTTTTGCATTAAATAAATAGATATAAAGATGCAAACAGTAAAAATTAAACCGTTTAACCTTATCGGAATTTCAATAAGAACAACAAACGAAAATGGACAATCCTCTAAAGAAATTGCTGAATTATGGCAAAAATTCATGTCCGAAAACATTGTTTCTAACATTCCGAATAAAATAGGCAATGATGTTTATTCATTGTACACGGAATATGAGAGTGACTGCACAAAACCGTACACGACAATTCTTGGATGTAAAGTGGAAAATTTAGATAATGTTCCAAACGGAATGGTTGGTAGTTCTTTTAAAGGTGGTAACTATATAAAAACCTCTGCAAAAGGCGATTTAATGCAAGGAATGATTGTAAATCATTGGGCTAAAATATTTGAGATGGATTTAGAAAGAGTTTATTCAGCAGATTTTGAAGTTTTCGGAGAGAAGGCTCAAAACCCATCAGATGCCGAAGTGGATTTCTATGTATCCATTAAAGATTAGCTGGAAAATGCAACAAAAAAAGTTTAAAATAAATACAGATCCAAGAGTAGAAATAGTCTTTGCAAATTATCCCGACTTTGTTCGGGATAAAATGCAATTTTTGAGAGAGTTGGTGATAGAAACAGCAGAAGAAACACCTGGAATTTCAACATTGGAAGAAACCTTAAAATGGGGCGAACCAAGTTTTTTAGCGAAAAAGGGAAGTACTTTAAGAATGGATTGGAAAGAAAAAACACCTGACCAATATGCTATGTATTTTAAATGTACAAGTAGATTAGTTGATACGTTTAGACTAGTTTTCGACAACAAGTTTCAATTTGAAGGAAGCCGAGCAATTGTATTTCAATTAAATCAAAATATCCCAATTGAAGAATTGAAAGAATGTATTAGAGCAACATTAACCTATCACGAAGTCAAACATTTGTTGACATTAGGAATGTGAAAAATGCCAGAGGCTAATAAAACTTTCATTACACAATGATCCTGCTTATTCAATGTCTTTTGTTTTTCCTGTTTCTATTAAAAGTAATTGATTGCTAACTGCAGCTTGGTTAATGCACATGCTTCGCAAAACTAGCTTACTTGAAAATAAGTATATTTAGTCCTAAACTTAATCACAGCTAAGAAGGCAGGTCATTTTGGACTGGACGGTTGTGCGTAATCAAAGAAAAAATGAACAAAAGATATATTGACTACGCTAGCTACAATATTTGGGCAAACAATCGCTTGATAAATAATTTATTAGAACAAGATGACAAGCTGTTAAGTCAAAAAATGGTAGGAAGTTTTCCAACTATTCGAGCTACAGTTTTACATATTTGGTTTGCCGAAACTGGTTGGCTTTCTCGCTTAAATGGAAATGGATGGGAAGCGTCTGATGTTTTAAGTTTTTCAGGAAAAAATGCAGAATTGTTTAAGTCTTGGCAGATTACTTCCATAGATTTTAAAAAATTCGTGGAAAAAGCCGATTTGGAAAAAGAAATTAAATTTGAACAGGAAGGAGAAACATTTTCAATTCCTACACGTGAAATAATTCAGACAGTTTTTAATCACGGAAGTTTTCATCGCGGACAAGTTGTGATGATGATGAGACAGTTAGGAATTGAAGATATATCGCCGACAGATTATATTGAATGGGTACGAGAAAAGACAAGGGCAGAACACGGTGTATAAAACATAGGCGAAATCAAAGCTCCTGGTTCTTATCGAACTTTGTTCTTTATCGAAAACAAGAGACGTGATATAACACTAACACGTTCGCCATTTTTTTAATTACGTATCACCAACAGCTAATAATGTTTATCGTTTTGACGTATCTTTTTGTTGGAAACACTGGACATACCAAGCACGTAAAACCGGGGCTTCCGATTTGTGTTAACACCAATAATACCTAAAGATGTCAGTTAATGTTTATGTCCTTCATGATCATGACCGTTTCCTTTCACCTCTATTAATTTAAAGGATGTAGCGATAAATTTGTCGCCAACTACCTTACCAATTACTTTGGCTTGTCGAATTTCATTACACATTCCATGTGCTGAGTGAGCATCTCCGTGATCATCCATTTTTGCACCCTCTACGTAATAACTCTTCCCATCAATTCTAATTGCAAGATCACACGAATTCCCGTCCATAGAGAATTGGCAAATACCACAGGAAGCTTCAACAATTTGTTCCTTTTGTTTTTCGATAGCTACCGTTTCTTGCGCGATTGAATTCACAGATAAGGTCATAAATAATCCCAATGTCCACAATAATTTCATCTTCGCTAATTTTAGTTTGATTAAAGTTAATCAATTACCACAAATTCACGGTAAGCATCCTTGCTTCACATTCGATTCGAAGTCAAACTCTATTCTACATTATATAATGAAGTGCTTATATCAACAGTAAGCCTAGCATAACCGCCTGATTATAGAAATTCGAACCTCATTTTTGTCGATTTATGTGGCATAACAATCTCATATTTAGTGTTAATCGAATTGTGGCATTCTTATGGGAAACTGAGTTGTCCAATAGCCACATACGCTACAATTGATTCCTCAATAGCTTTTAGTTGATATTGTGCATGTTAATTTACTTACTCTTTTCCCCAAAGGAATATCTTAATCCACCAGATATGCTTGGAACAAAGCTTAACTCGGTTACCAATGAACCAGTATTTTCAGAGTGAAGTACTATCGCGTTTATTTCACAATTAAATGATAGACGTTTAGTCATAGGTAGATTAATTCCCAACGTAAGATAAAATTGGAGGAATATCCCAGAATTAAATGTTCGACTCACTGTATAATTGGTTGTCATCGACAATCCTGTTTCGGATTCAAAATACGTTCCATTTTCGTCATAATAATTAACCCAATGTGTGTCTTCTGTATGATGTTCCTCATAGCCAATTCCTAAAGCTGATCCAATGTAAAAGTAATTGTTCGGCAAAAACGACAAGGTTTTATTCAGACCAATTTTGCCTGAATAAAACTGACTGTTAGAACTAAAGCGATACTCATTGAGTATAGTATCTCCAGGAACTTCCCCCAAGCATCGGCTACCGTATGATTCCCTGCCAATAGTGAAATTGGCAAAAATCGTAAGGTTAGAATTGATCTTGAATGTTTGCTCTAGTTGCAGTGAGTTACGACGAAACGTACTGGTTTTTAGTCCAATACTATATTTATACTGAGAATAGCAAAATGTCGAAAAAAACATACTGAAGGTCAATAGGGAAATCTTTGAAATTAAACTTTTCATAATTTGTTGTTTCAAAAAAAGTAATATTTATCCTTGATAAGGATTCGGCTTAATAATGAACAACTTACGTCATTAATACGATGAAAGGGAATGAGTTTTGTGAAACTAGCAATAGATTTTATAACAGGTTTATTTTGTTCCCTTAGCAATTCGAAACAAGCGACAACAAAATGATAACTCGTTAATTATTTTCGAAAACAAATTTTGGTAAAGAACCCCACCGATGACATAGCGACAGCGATTAGTGGTAATGAAGTGCTAAATGTAACATTACTCCACCCTCAACTGTTCTAGCTTAATGAAAATTGTACCTCAAATGCATAGAATCTACTTTTGCCTTTTAATAATCCTGAGTAGTTCTACTAGCCGTTCTTGTTATGCTCAGAACTGTGATACTTTAGAAATAAAACAAATCCTTAAAGAGCAAATGCGTCTCTTTGATAAGCAATTTGGCCGYRATTTTGTGTTAATGTCAAGTTCAAAACCGTACAASCCTAAAAAATCAATCTATTCATCTGATAGCATTTATTCCAAATATCCTTGTGATAGTGTTATTAACTGGAATGAATTTAATATTTCCTCCAAATACGGCGAAATTCATACAGATACGGTATCGTACAATGAATATAGTTGCTTTATATCTACTCCCATTTTCAATTCAAAAATGACAAAATGTAGAGTTGTAACGTGCATTAGTTTTAGTGAATGGGGAGGTAGTTCTGGATATAGTTTCTTTAAAAAGAGATGGGGAAGATGGAAACTAATACGGACGACACTGATTTCTATCTCCTAATTTTGACTACCACATGCTCTCATTCAATATTTCTCCTAAAAATGGATATTGTTTCATCTTTGAATAGATTGATAATAGTAAACAATTCATTCCCCCGAACCAGGTGTTAAACTGTTCTAACTGATTTCGTTGGTGACAGATCCTTGAAAAGTACATTCATCTTTGAGCTTTTCAATTCGAAGAAATTGTGCTTTCGGAGCTGTATTAGATGTAGTAAGTAAATTGACGCACGCCGGTTTAGTCCGAACGTCAGCTACAATTTGACGTGTAACATTTTATCGATAGGGTAGTCTTATAGAAAAGTTGAAATTTATGAGATTATACATGCTATTATTTACGTTGGTTCCGTTATTTACATACGGTCAAAATCCAGTTACTGAATCATTTCAAAAAGACACACTAATTATTCTAAAAAGTAATCCTTCTGAAGGGTTCAATAATTCATATCTCCTGTTTATTCCCAAAGGAACCCCAAAGAACAAATTAACCTATCTATTAGTTGAACCAAACAATACGGGTAAAGTTTCTGATTCCATGGAGGTTCATAAAAAGAGTGCTATTGAATTGGCTTCAATTAGTTCGGTCGGCAACAATATTTCCACCTATCTAAAACTCCCTCTTTTAGTCCCAATCTTCTCTAGACCCGATTCCATTCCACTTGTTTATACTCACGCACTGGATAGAGATGTGATTTTTGAAGTCGGTAATAATTTAGAAAGGTTAGACTTACAATTATTGGCAATGACAAAAAATGCTCAAGATGTATTAAAAGAACTTGATGTTTTAGTACATGATAAATTTTTCATGAATGGATTTTCTGCTTCGGCCACATTTACAAATCGATTTTTATTTATACATCCCGAAAAAGTTAAAGCCGCAGCAATGGGTGGCTTCAATGGAGAATTAATGCTACCACTAAAACAGTTTAAAAACAACGAATTTAATTACCCATTAGGAATCAATGATTTTAAAACGATATTCAATAAGGAATGTAACCTAGTTGAATTAAAGCAAATTCCTCAATATATCTATATGGGGAAAGAAGATCAAAATGATGCGGTTCAGTTTAATGATGCATACAACAATATAGAACGATATACGATAAACTCTACTCTTGGAAATAATGTTCAAGGAAGGTTTGTAAATTGCCAAAACATCTATAAAAAAGAAAATATTTCAGCCCAATTTAGTAGTTATGATGAGGTTGGTCATTGGACTACTTCATCAATAAATTTAGATGTGATTAATTACTTTTTAAAGCAATTACAAGAATAATGAGGTAGCTAACAAGAACTAAATCGCATGCTTCGGCAGGCTCAGTACAGGTGCTCCATTTATGCTTATCAAAAACTAACTTACTCGAAAATGATTACCTTTAATCACTGCTAAAAGGCGCACGTTATTTTAGCATGAACCCTTACCAACAATAGACATCCATAATGAGAAAACAACTATTAGTCATTCTATTAATCTCATTTTCTAACTTGCTGTATAGTCAAGATGTTATCGATAATATCGTTACAGAAGAACATGAAAATATAGCTGGAACTAAAGTAAGCCTAATACCTCCGAGCGGTTTTACCAAAGCCTCTAACTTTAGTGGTTTTCAACAAAACGGGAGTGGATCAAGTATTATGGTGGTTGAAATGCCTTCCTCCATTTTAGAAATGAAAGATGTGTTTACAAAGGAGGCCCTTTTATCAAAGGGAATAGAGCTTGAAGAAATTAGGGAGCTCAAAATAAACGACCTAAGTGCTATATTAATTACAGGATCACAAAGTTCAAATGGCACTCTTTTTTCAAAAGTAATTCTAGTTCTAGGTAATGATAAAGAAGTGATCTTAATAAACTGTGCTTATCCAAATGATCTTCAAGAAATAGGTGTTGAAATAACAAATTCAATTTTGACCGTTATTCATGTAGCAAACTTAGAAGTAGACCCATTGGATGGAATTGACTTTTCAGTTAACACTGATAGTACTGACCTAATTCTAGCAAAGAGTATAGCCAACAGTTTTATATATACGCTTGACGGAAAATTTCCAACCGAATCTAGAAGTAAGGCCAATCTAATAATTGCTAAATCCCACTCAGAAGTATCAATTATAGATCGCAAATTATTTGTGCTAAATCGAATCAAACAAACCCCTTTTGACATCATAGAAATTGACAGCACAATAGCATTATCGATAGATGGAATATCGGGCTATGAGGTTTATGCAAAAGGAGTGAGCCAGATCAGCGGTTTGGAATATCGATTATATCAAGTAATCTTATTTAGTGATCATATGTATTACATCTTCTTTGGATCAACAGCACCAGAAGATAAAAAAACGYTAGAAGAGATGAAACGCATCGTGAAATCCTTCGAACGGAAATAGCTATTAGTGGTAACACTAGTAACCGCTACTCAACTCGAAAAAATCGATAATTGAACATTTACTGATTTGCACAAAATGGTAAGGTGCTAATTATCTTCGCGTTAACATTTTTAGTTGTAATCGATAACAGTCTTTTCCGCGTCGTAACAGCATACGTAAATGATTCTGACTGTACTATTTCGTAGGTCTTCATGAGTTCAGATAAATCCTCGGTTCCTTAGCTATTTTGTAATGCCCTTGCTTTGCTCTAGCAAGCTGTGGTTAAATCAACTAGCGTTATCTGATTGTAATCCCTACTGAGCCATTGTAAAAACGCTATTTCAGTAAAAAAACACCCCTGACACAAGCTGACATTCGCTGCATGTACGTTTGCATCAATTAATCTTTAAAACACATAAAAATGACAAACGTAATTAACTGGTTTGAAATCCCAGCAGTAGATTTAACAAGAGCAATGAAGTTCTATTCAGAAGTATTGAAAGTAGAGATGTCAGAAATGCCTTCTCCTGACGGGAAAATGAAATACGGCAACTTTCCATATGAGGAAGATGGAAGTGTTGTTAGCGGAGGGATAGTTGAGATGGAAGGTTTTGTGCCGACGACAAATGGTCCAATAATCTACCTGAATGGAGGAGATGATTTGGCCACTCCTTTGTCAAGAGTTGAAGGAGCAGGAGGGAAGATCACTATACCCAAGACTTCAATTGAAACAATGTTCATGGCAGAGTTCATTGATACTGAAGGTAACCGAATGAGATTCCATTCGATGAACTAATCGTTCACAAACATAGTGGATCATCAAGGGGTCCACTATGTTTGTAATTTGTCCCAACTCCAGAGACTGATATCCATTCTTACATTCCTGAAATCAAGAAAAAATCAGTAAGATTGAAGAAATTTTCAGATGAATGAACCACTTTTTTTTCCGACACAAACACAATTTAGAGAATGGTTAAAAAACAACCATACTAAAGAAACAGAGTTGTTTGTTGGTTATTATAAAGTGAAAAGTGCTTATCCAAGTATGACTTGGTCTCAATCAGTTGATCAAGCGCTTTGTTTCGGGTGGATTGATGGTATTCGAAAATCGATAGATGAACATTCTTATCAGATCCGGTTTACTCCACGGAAAAAAGAAAGTGTTTGGAGCCCTGTCAATTTAGAGAAAATCGAAAAATTAACGAAAGAAGGTCTAATGCAGCCTGCTGGGATTGAGATTTTTAAAAGCAGAGCTGAGAGTAAACCGTACGATTATGCTTTCAGGCAAAAGGAGCTGAAATTACCAAGTGATTTTGAAAAGCTATTTAAGGAAAATTTAAAAGCTTGGGACTATTTTGAATCTCTTGCACCATCGTACAAGAAACTGTCGATACACTGGGTGATTTCTGCTGTACAAGAAAAGACCAAAATAAAACGGCTCAAGGAATTAATTGCTTCGAGTGAGCTCGGAACAAACAAATGGAAAGATAGTAAGTACAAGAAAAAAAAGGGCTAACAATGTATCTGAAATCATCCAAAGGTTTCTACTCCAAGTTGATTTCCTTCTTATTTCTATCTGGCATAGAATTCGAATTTGAGATTGTGATTAATTCTCCTTGCTTATTTAGTACGAGTACTTTAGGATGAATAATCTTAATTGAATCTTTTGGTCCGATGTGATAGATTCCCATCATTTTAGTATCAATTTCCTTTTTCTCGTCTAGAACAGCAATAAATATCCAACCGGGAATGAATGCCCAGTCCAGTTCCTTCTGTCGTAGAACTGTTTCAGTGCTCTCAGCGTCACCAGCAATAAATATTCGTTTACCATGCCAAGTAATACAATAAGAGTAATGAGCAAAAGAAAAGTTGTGCTTGTTTTTTATCGCCACTATCTTAAAGTCCGTTAATTCACTTTCTAAATTTACCAGCGAATCAATATTCCACTTACCGTATTTTTTTCCCTTCTTATGTTTCAAGACATACTTCATGTTCTTTCTTGAGTAATGATCGCCATGAGTATGCGTAAATAGAAATATGGAACTATCCTGAATACTATCTATCTCCGCTCGATCAAATTCATCATAGATAAATGCACCAGACCGATAGGGGAAATCGACATAGATATTCGCATTTCCATCAGTAATATGCAATCCACAATTGCTGATAAACCTGATTGTTATTTCCTCGTTCTGACTATATCCCCAATTTGAAATTGCCATCAGTGATAAAATCAATACGCTGATCTTCACTTTTCCACCTGTATACATAAATTGAATCCTTGAAATTGAATCCCAAATAAAGGTGAAAATCCACTCGTTATCACATAATAGTGACGGAACGATAGCTTTTTTGATCAATAGCATAGCCAATCATTTCCATGATGGATGAATACTTAATTGATTCTACTTTTTATGTTCTTGTAATATGTCTTAGATAAAGGAATTTCCTCCTCAATGTATTGAATAAGAACTCTGGCTCTTTGAGAATTACCTTGAATCTCTTCTATACGATCCAAATTTACGAGGTACGATCTATGGCACTTTTCTAAAAATGGAGCTTGTTGATGAATGTTCATCAAGGTCTGCCTAAACGTTTTCGAAAACTTGTTTTTCTTCGAATCAATGTATATTATTTCGACATAGTTTTCAACGGCCTGAACATAAAGCAACTCATTTCTGAGTAATTCAAGATTCTCTTCATTATTTAATCCCGTCAAGACGATAGATTCAGGAGAAACGGGTAGAACCAATTGCCCGAATTTTTGTCTGAAGAAAAGTAATATAGGCGTTACAATTGGAATCATTGCCGCAACTATATGAGATAAATACCACCAATGTGCTCGCACTGAATAACTACTGCCGTTAATAATAAGATGGTTGTACAAGTAAATAAACGTTCCCGAAACGAACAGAAAAATCAAAATGGACAACAACTCATGCCACACCAACCAGAGCTTGCGCATTCGATTGTATATCATGTTTTCAAACACACTGTACAAAATATATGTACACGTGAAGATTATTCCAAATCCAGAGAGGAGCAAGGTTCTATAAGTAGATCGGAACTCATTCGTATCAAAGGGCTCTAAGAAAACAATCAGAGAAGCAAGAAAAAGACCCAAAATACTTCCAACCAGTACTTTGCCTTTAAAAGACGAAACAAAACGTATTTGACGGAGTAAAAAGTTCAATTATTGTATAGCATTTAAGGTCCTTACTGAAAACTCATTTCACAAAATTAGAATATATTTCCATCTATGTAATTCGAATACACATTACAACAACTACACCACCTAAAATACACACACACTTCGGCAGGCTCAGTGCAAGTGCTTCGGCAGGCTCAGTACAAGTACTTCGCAAAATGAGCTTACTCGAAATGATTACCTTTAATCACGGCTAAAAGGCACACGTCACTTTAGCCAGAACGTTAGAGTAATAAAACACACAAAAGTGAGCGAAAAAATTAGCCCCATTATTAATTCGGTAGCATCTATTTCGAGTAAATCAATGGCTAAAATTCAAGACTTGGTGCAGTACATCAATCTTGAAAAAGGAGAATTACTAACGGAAGTCGGACAACGAAATAATCTAGAGTACTTTGTTATTCAAGGAGTTTGCAAAAGTTTTCTTTATAACCCAGAAGGGGACGAAGTGTCCTTGTCCTTTTTCATGTCAAATTCAATAGTATCTCCTTATACCACGAGAATTAAAGATGGGAAATCTATCCTAAACATTCGATCATTAACGAATGTAGAAGTAGCGGCGATTAATGCCGAAAAGTTTGAGCAATTAATGATAGATGATATTGAGATTAGGCATTTTGGCAATTCAGCATTGAGAAATGAATTAATGGGAAAAGTTCAAAAAGAAATAGGACTGGCCTCTCTACTTGGTAAAAACAGGTTGCAAAACCTAAGAACGCAATACCCGAATATTGAAAACTTAATCCCTCACTCTGATATTGCGTCATACCTCGGAATGACCACTATATCATTAAGCAGGTTGCGATCACAATCTTAACGCTTATCATTTGTTAATGGAATTCGCTTAGAAGATAAAGACCTTTGATTTTTAATCAAAAAAGATCAAAATGCGAATCATAAACTCACTTAACATCCGTACTTATTCGGTGAAGTCCTTAAGCTACTTGTTTGTATCAAGTCATGCTGTCTTACTCATCATGATGTCCTATACTTTTCCAAGGATCAACAAGCAAATCGGCGGTCCGGCTTTCGATCTTCGGCCTTTAGGTTATTCAGCCTCCGAAGCAAGATCAATTTTTGGAAACCTCAATGATCAAACAATTGATCTCTATCTGTTCCCTCAATTAACTCTGTTAGATATCATGTACCCTTTTTTACTGGCACTTTTTTTAAGTAGTTTTCTATTTCGTCTACTCAGACTAACAAAAAAGAAGAGTAAGGTGAATTCAATTTTATTGCTTGTTCCATTTATAGCTATGATATTTGATTACTTAGAAAATACCTGTATCATTTTAATGATCACAGAGTCAGTTGAGATCACAGAATCATTTGTGCAAACATCAAGTACTTTCTCTATTTTAAAAGGCGTATTCACTTCTATTGCTTGGATTAGCATCTTATTCTATTCCATTAAATACGCTAGAATGAGAGTTCTGGAAAGGAAAAATAAACAACTTCTAGCATAGTATAAACTGCGTGCTTCGTTTTTGGTTTGATGAGTGAGAAGTTCTTGAATTTTGTGAAATATTGCTAATTTGGTCAACGCCTAACCGAGATATTCGATCTTAACTGTTTGTTGTCGGGAAATTGGGTGGAAATTATAGGGGAGATATACGTTATGGTGTTTATCCTATTGTTGGCATTCATTGATAAACCGAAATGGAACAAGAAAAGATATTTAAGACAAAAACAGGATTCTGTCATATATTTCCTGACAAGATAGTTTTGACTAGAGATGGGATTGTAGGAAATGTGGCAAAAGTGACTGTTGGTAACAACATCACAAGAATTCTAATAATTTACGGAGCTATAACGATTGGACTATTTTATTTCGGTTTTGAAGCATATAAAAACGGACAAACCTTTCAGCCAATTCTATTCGGACTAATTGGGCTATATCTGATTTATGGGATTGCAAATAGCTTGAATAATTCAGCAACTCCAATTATTGACCGACAAAAAATTAAAGAGGTAAAACTTAAAAAAGCATTAAAAGGATTGACTCGTTCGAGATTTGAAGTGATGTTTGAAGATGAAAAAGGAAAAATAAAAAAGCGACTGATCATGCTTCCAGGCTCTCTGAGCGACGGGCAGAATGAGACTGAAAAAGCAATTGAAATAATGACTGAAGAGCAACTTTTATAATAAAAACGAAATGCCAACAATGGCTAAAAATCATAGACCAAACCAACCTAACCATTTCTACGCTTTTTAGCCTAGCATTGTAACCAACTTGAAGAAAACTAAAAATTATGAGAAAAATAATCCAAGCACCGTTTATCGTTATCATTTTACTAACTCTTTTCTCCTTCACAGGGATAACTGAATTAGATTTTGTTGGAACTTATGGCGTTTCTGAAAACGACCCTGCAAGAATTGAACTGACACTAAATAAAGACAAAACCTTTACATATAAGGATTTATCAAATCCCGCTAAACCGATAGATGTAAAAGGAAATTGGAGCGTGAAAAACAATGAAATCCTTCTCAAGAATTATGATTCMGAATTTTCTTTCCATACCAAATGGAAAATAATRAAAGACGGYATGGTTGCTAAGTCCAGAAAGGGAATGACTTTCTATRCTCTTAYTAAAAAGTAAAATAACTGGTCASAACAATGSCTNAAAAATCATAGAGCTAAGCAAGCAAACCGTTTCTAYRCTTTTAGCCCGAGCCTTAGGTTTRATAAAATGAAAATTGTAAAAGTCATACTACCCATATCCTTGTTCTTCGCTTCTTGTGGTTCTCCAACCATAGATCCTAAGAGAAATGAGACTGAAAATGAGTGTAAATTGCAAAAAACTGATCCAGAATTGGATATGAAAGACGTGTTGAATAAATTATCTAAAGCTGCAATTGATTTAGGTGATTATCCATTTGAAAAAGATTCGGCATGCTGGATAGGCTACAATCCCGCAACAGATGAAGAGATAAAGAAAACTGAAAGCCGATTAGGAGTAAATTTCCCAAGTGAYTTCAAAGAATTCATGAAAATTTCAAATGGATTTCCTGCAACAAGCAGTATTGAACCTTCTTTCTTAAGCCTTTCAAAAATTGATTACACTAAAAATATTGACCCTTTTCTAATTAAACTTTGGACAGATAAATCAGTAGTTCCAAATGAATTGGCTGAAAAATATGAACGGTCAATTACCATAGGGGGAATTAATGAAGAGCAAATGTTTATGCTTATACCTCCAGTAAATAGTAATGATGACTGGGAGTATTGGAAATTTGCAAATTGGATTCCTGGTGAAGAACCGTATTCATCTCTGAAGGATTATTTTTTGAGAGTAATTGAATTTTGCAAAGAAGAGATAAAAGAAAACTAAATAATGCTCACAAATTGAAATTATTGATGTCATAAAAACATTTGAAATTGGTTATAATGCCATTATAAAAATGAATAGAAGAAGCTGTTAACAATAACGTAAACTGCGTGCTTAGTTCTTGCTTCGAAGGTGGATTGGTAGTTGAATGTATCTTTTTAGCGAATAACTTAATGAATGGCTAACATACCCAACAACAATTGAATATAGTAGATTATGACCGAAAATGGAATGGTAAAAGCATTGATGGAGGAGTACTTTAGATCTGCAATTGATTTGAAAGAAATTTTATCTACTGTTTCCGATGTGGAATTTCAAAAAAATAGAGACGAGAAGACTGAAAATCCTGAATGTAAATCGATCCAAACGATTGTTTCACATGTTGTCGGATCAGGTTATACGTATATCAATTACATAAATACAATTAGTAAAATAGAATGGAGAGAATACAACAATGTAATTGAGAGTTCTTCCATGGGGATCAGCGAGATTGACAAAATGCTCAACTATACTCAATCCTCTCTAAAGCACATTTTACATTTTGAGAACAAAGAAATTGAAACGTGGAAATTTGAAAGTAGGTGGGATGTGATCTATGATTTTGAACAACTCATGGAACATGCGATCGTACATATTTTAAGGCATCGTAGGCAAATTGAAAACTTTCTTCAAGCATAGTGTTGCTGACTTAGAATGGCTGAAAAGTATGCGGTTTTGTACTTGGTGAAATCAATATTTGTTTGATGAGTGAGAAGCTCTTGAATTTTGAGGAATATTGCTAATTTGGTCAGCGCCTAACTGCGATATTCGATCTCATTGTTTGTTGTCGGAAAGAGAAGTGACATTTATGGTGTGGATATAGTACACTTTATCTACTTGTTGGCCGTAATCAAGGGAAATCGAATTGAAAATGAATAAAACATATAGAAAAGGTGCAATTGGTGCTTTAGCTGACGAATATGAAAAAGCTCTTGAGGAATTAAAAAATCTACTCATTAAGATTCCTGATGCTGAATTTGAAAAAGTATATAATAAAGAAACTGATGCGGACTTTCAATCAGTAAAAAAAATAGTTTTACATATCGTACGTTCTGGATATGTTTATGCAAACCATATTAGAAAAAGATTCGGAAATAGCTATACAGTTCCTGAAATAGAAATCACAAAAATTGAACAAGGAATATTTGAACTTGATAAAATGTTTGAATATACGGTTGAAACTTTTGAAGA
>NVXP01000106.1 GCA_002733985.1 Fluviicola sp.
AAAATAAAAGAACTTCAATCGGGGTTACCTTCCAAAATATTAGATGACGGAACAGTTTCTCAAGTTACCGTCGTTCCTTTCTATGACAGAACGGAATTAATCGAAGAAACAATCGGAACACTCCAAGAAGCATTGACGCTTGAGATTATGATTACGATCATTGTCGTAATTCTAATGTTGCTTCACCTAAAATCATCATTGTTAATTGGTGCGTCACTCCCTGTAGCCGTGTTGATGTGTTTCATCGCAATGCGTTATTTCGGGATCGATGCCAATATTGTTGCTTTATCTGGAATCGCAATTGCAATTGGTACGATGGTAGATATGGGAATTGTCTTATCAGAAAGTTTTGTCGTGCATATCAAGAATGCGCCTTCGGATCAGCCGATGAAACAAACCATTTACTTGGCAACTACGGATGTAGCTTCGGCGGTATTAACAGCCGTTGCCACAACGATTGTTAGTTTTCTTCCAGTTTTCACTATGGAAGCAGCCGAAGGGAAGTTATTTAGACCGCTTGCTTTCACCAAAACATTTGCGCTACTTTCTTCAGTGTTGCTTGCAATTACAGTAATTCCACCAATCGCAGAACAAATTTTCAGCCTGAAAAAACGGGGAAAAGCATCTACCTATATTTCCCAGTTTGCCTTAATCATTCTTGCTATTGCTTTGCTGTTTTCAGACTATGCATTCATCGGCCTGTTCGGACTTGTTGTTGGTATCGGTGGCGTAAGTACAACTTATTATGAAGGCAAAAAGCCTGAATCATGGCTCACACGATTTACCTACATCAAGAATATCGTTTACGCCTTAATAGTCGCTTGGTTGTTAGCGAAAATTTGGATGCCGTTAGGAGCTTCTCATTCTCACTTCATAAACCTCCTATTTGTAGTTGTCATTATTGGCTCCTTAGTTGGGTTTTTCTATATGGTMATCCACTTYTACGAAACAATATTGCGTTTTTTCCTAAGAGTGAAATACGTGTTTGTAGGAATCATTGCGCTCTTAATTTTCGGTGGRATATCCATTTTYGTAAAYACAGGTCAAGAATTTATGCCRTCTCTCAATGAAGGTTCATTCTTGCTCATGCCTACTTCAATGTCGCATTCRGGWATGCAAATKAATGAAGCRAATTTRCGCCTTTTGGACATGTCMGTTTCTTCAATTCCAGAAGTTGAAATGGTCGTAGGAAAAGCRGGTCGTGTAGAAAGTTCRCTCGAYCCTGCRCCAATGTCAATGTATGAGAATATTATTTCCTACAAGTCYGAATACAAAACGGATTCGRATGGWCATAGGATGCGCTTCAAAATGAATAAGGATGGCAAATATGCTAGAGATAAATCAAATGAGCTAATTCCAGATAAGAATGGAACTTATTTTAGGCAATGGAGAGATCATATCAAATCTCCTGATGATATCTGGGAGGAAATTATCATAGCTGCCAAACTACCAGGAATTACTTCAGCTCCAAAACTTCAGCCGATCGAAACCCGTTTGGTAATGCTCCAAACAGGTATGAGAGCGCCAATGGGAATAAAAGTAAAGGGAAGTAATTTAGAAGAGATTGAAGCATTCGGATTGAAGCTTGAAAAGTACCTCAAGGAAGTTGAGGGAATCAAAAAAACAGCTGTTTTTGCYGATCGAATCGTTGGTAAGCCTTACCTCATGCTTGACATAAAGCGCGACGCAATAGCCAAATATGGATTAACCATACTGCAAGTACAGAATCAAATTCAAACCGCGATTGGTGGAATGGTACTGACAACAACTGTTGAAGGTCGGGAAAGATATGGTGTCCGTTTGCGCTATCCGATGGAGTTACGGAATGAGCCAGATAAACTCAAACAGATCCTCATTTCTGCTCCAAATAGTGCCCAAATCCCGCTAGGCGACTTAATTGATATTCGATATGAACAAGGACCACAATCCATTAAAAGTGAAGATGGATTCTTRATAGGWTATGTSTTGTTTGACAAAGAGGATGGATTTGCCGAAGTGGATATTGTCAAAAAAACACAGGCATATTTGAATGAWAAGATTGAGAGCAAACAACTGAAAGTACCAGCTGGAATTAACTATCGATTTGCTGGAAATTATGAGCAGCAAGTTCGATCCAACAAACGACTGATGCTAGTACTTCCAATTTCACTGGCTCTGATATTTCTCATCTTATACTTCCAGTTTAAATCAGTTCTCACTTCTTTCTTTGTATTCATCGGTGTTTTTGTTGCTTTCTCAGGAGGGTTTATCATGCTTTGGCTGTATGGTCAAGATTGGTTCATGAACTTCAGTTTCTTCGGTGAAAACATGCGCGACCTCTTTCAGATGAAATCAATCAATTTAAGTGTCGCAGTTTGGGTAGGGTTCTTGGCCTTATTCGGTATTGCAACGGATGATGGTGTATTGGTYGCTACTTATCTGAAGAATAGCTTCAAAAAGAATGAGCCACAATCCATTCAGGAAATCCGTGATGCTGTTGTTGAGGGTGGAAAACGCAGAGTAAAGCCAGCTATGATGACAACAGCGACAACCATTTTGGCGCTGCTCCCAGTACTTACATCTACAGGAAAAGGCTCAGACATCATGTTGCCCATGGCGATTCCTTCATTTGGAGGTATGTTGGTCAGTATAATTACCATGTTCACCGTTCCAATTTTCTATGCGATTTGGAAAGAAAGTCGCTTCAAATGGAGAACGAGAAACACACTAAAATCAATCGAAAAATGAAACATTTAGCACTAATTATAGTCGTTCTGATTTGTTTTCTGCCCGTACAGAGCTTCAGTCAATCGCTTGATTCAATCTTGCAATTGGTTGTCGATAATAACCCAGAATTGAAAGCACTTCACCTAGAATACGACGCAGAACTCATGCGAAAAGATCAGGTGAGTCAATTACCCAATCCAACACTTGGAGTAGGTGTCCCAATCTTTCGTCCTGAAACACGCTTGGGTCCACAGGTATTAATGATCAGCGCGAGTCAGATGTTCCCTTGGTTTGGAACGAACAAAGCAAAGGAAGATGTTGTTATCAGCATGTCAAAATCGCGATTTGAAAAAATAGAACTCAGCCGACTTCAATTATTCAACAAGGTTCAAGTAGCCTATTTTGAATTGGCCTTACTAGATAAGGAAATCGCAATTAACGATAGCATGATCAAGCAATTTGATGCATTGTCGAGTATTACATTGTCGCAAATTGAGGGTGGAAAATCTTCAGCTGCAAACCTGTTTCGAATTCAAATAAAGGCGGATGAGCTGAATCAGGAAATTCAGAAACTAATCGTGAAAAAGGAAAGAAGTCAAGCAGTGATTAATGGAATTACAGGACGGCCGTGGGAAACAGAAATCAAAGCTAGAAGGACGTTTAACATTCCTGCACTTGACATAGAACTCTCATCAATAGAGAACTCCATCAGAGAAAACTATCCAATGATTGTTCAATTGAACAGTGAAATTGAATTAGCTGAAAAACGGCAAGCGCTCAACCAAAAAATGGGAATGCCGACGGTATCCATTGGTTTAGACTATTCCGTGGTAACAAAGCGGACAGACAATAATCCACAATATAATGGACGTGATATTTTTGTTCCGAAAGTAATGGTCAGCCTACCGATTTATCGAAAGAAATATAATGCAAAAAATACGGAAGAAAAAGTGCGAATGGATGCATTGGAATACAGAAAGACGGACCTTACATCTCAGATAATGACGAAAATTATCGCCGCTAAAACGCTCTACACACAAGCATCATTAGATAATGAATTAAGTAATAAACAAATTGAAACGATTCGGATCACCTATGCAATTATGCTATCCGAATATAGTGTTGATGGTAGAAATTTTGACGATCTTCTTGAAATAGAGAACCTTCGCCTCAAATACCGTCTGAAACTTGCCCGATCGATCTATGCTGCTCAAAAAGCAAAAGCAACTATTGAGATGTTCACGAATACTTCAATTAAATAACAACTATGAAAAAGCATATAATTATCCCCATAGCCGCTGGCATCTTAGGATTACTTATTGGTTTGTTTTTTATGGGTTCAGGAGATAAAAATCCCGCGAAAGAAACAGCCGAGCAAAGCGATGAAGTTTGGACGTGCTCCATGCATCCACATGTGCGTAAGAATGAACCTGGTCAATGTCCAATTTGTGGGATGGATTTAATTCCAGCGAGCAGCTCAGGTTCCAATCCGCTTGTTTTTGAAATGACTCCGGATGCTGTGCGCATCGCAAACATTCAAACGACTGTAGTCGGATACTCTGGTGATTCTGAAGGATCACTTTCATTATCAGGTAAAATAGTAGCAGATGAAACAGCTTCTTCTAGCGTAGTGAGCCATATTCCAGGTAGAATTGAAAAATTGTACATAGGATTTACTGGGGAGCGCGTGAGCAGAGGTCAGCGAATTGCCAAAATCTATTCACCAAACTATATCAGTGCCCAGCGAGAATTATTGGAAGCTTTTAAAGTCAGAGATATTAATCCAGGGCTATTAGAGGCGGCTAAAAACAAACTTCGATACTGGAAAATAAGCAACAAGGAAATCGATGGTATTATTAAAAACAAACGGATCAATGAGTACGTCGATATTCGATCTGACTATTCTGGAGTAGTTCATAGAAAGTTAGTGTCGGTCGGTGACCATTTAGGGCAAGGGCAAGCGCTTTTCGAGCTGCAAAATCTAACGAATTTATGGGCAGTTTTTGATGTGTATGAATCGCAATTGAATCTAGTTAAAATAGGCGATCGAGTAACGTTTACGACGCCTGCTTTGTTAGGTCAAGAGTTTTCGTCTACTATTTCTTTCATTGATCCAATTGTTAACTCCAGCTCTCGAACGACAGGAGTTCGTATGGAGATTAAGAATTCAAAGAATCAATTAAAACCTGACATGTTCATTAATGGGGTCTTGATTGGAAAACAATCGGAGAATGAGTTACTGACGATACCGAAAACAGCTGTTCTATGGACAGGTGAACGATCGGTAGTCTATGTTAAAGTACCAAATATGTCTACACCGTCCTTCGAATTCAGGGAGGTTACATTGGGTCGATCGACAGGAGACAGGTATGAAATTTTAGATGGAATCAAATCTGGAGAAGAAGTCGTTACGAACGGAGCATTTGTTATTGATGCTTCGGCACAATTGAACAACCAAGCAAGTATGATGAATCGAACCTTACTGAAATCCGAAAAGCAAAAGCTGGGTAAAACAATTGTCAATTTCGAGTCAAATGATCCGTTTAAGGCGCAATTATCGAAGGTAATGAACCAATATATCCTACTCAAAGATGCACTGGTTCAGGATAATTCAAAAATGTCAATTCAACACGCGAAAGACCTGCTCTCGGCACTCCAAAATGTCGACATGAAACTTGTTAAAGGCGATGCACATATGTTCTGGATGAAAAGGCAACAACAATTGAAAAAAGCCTCAGAAAGTATAATTGCCATTGATAAAATAATCGATCAGCGTGTAGCCTTTGATAAACTTTCTCAGTCAATGATTGAAGTGGCAACTGCTTTTGGTGCATTTTCAAATGATCTTTATGTGCAAGAATGCACAATGGCTTTTAATGGCAAAGGAGCGAATTGGTTAAGCCAAGAACATGAAATATTGAATCCTTTCTACGGATCACAAATGATTAGCTGTGGGTCAGTCATCGATACGATTAAAAAAGAGAATAACAACAAACGAACAGATCATAGCGGTCATGTTCACTAACAAGTAAAATCAATAATATGAGAATTTTAATTTTAGCCGTTTCTGCATTTATGATATCATGCGGAAGTGAAGCTCCACAAGAAGGGGAAACGAGTAAAGTATTTACAGTTTATGGAAACTGTGGAATGTGTGAAAAGACAATTGAAGGTTCATTGTCTGACGTTGAAGGTGTGCGTTCAGCAGATTGGAACAAAGAGGACGACCAGTTGACCGTGATTTTCTCTAGTGATGTAATCTCATTGGATGAGATCAAACAAAAAGTAGCTGACGTTGGATATGATTCTGATTCACACCGAGCAACGGACGAAGTTTACAATAAACTTCCTGGGTGCTGTCAGTATGATCGACCTGAATAAGTTTAAGTTTAGAAAACCCAAAAACTCCCTCAAACGTAATGTTTAAGGGAGTTTTCGTTTTATTAGAAGTGCCACATTAGAGTGGACAGTGAGTTTAGATAGTTGTACTAAGATTAATCGTTCAACTTAAAGACCTTTTCCGTTGTACCATCTGAATAGATGTAAATAAGTACTGCGTTAGAATAATAAGCTGTTTCACGGCCCATAAGGTCAACGATCTTAAGCAGTTCTTTAGGAGCGTTGTTTAGCTCGCTAATACCAACAACACTACAGGCATTATTGCAATCTGTACTAAATGAACTTTGAGGGTCGATGTACAGCCAAGTAGCATCAGACCAAGTAGCATCATCAACTTCAATACACGTAAGGTTTGGGTTGTCTATTGCATTGAACGGCCACAAATTTATATTATTTCCGTTTTTCACATTCAGACATACTAAATCATTTCCTTGAGCAATTAAATCGTGGAGATTAACATTATTACTAAGGTCAAGACTAGTTAAGTTGTTTCCGTGACATTTCAATGCTTCCAATAAAATATTGTTACTTAAATCTAAACTAGTGAGGTTATTATCTGCTGGAACAAATAATGTCAAGGCTGTATTATTACTAATATCAATAGTGGTCAGGTTGTTTGAATAGAGCCAAAATGTTTTGAGGCTGACGAAGTCTTCTATTCCAGTCAATTCTGAAATATTCAAACCATGTACATCCAAAGAGGTTATAGTATCAATTTTGGAGGTTAAAATAAGACCATCAGGAGTTCCATTTTCTATTCCTAAATCAATCAAAGCTTGTTCAAAATTGACATCAGGTATTGCCGTGGTTTGAGCGTAAAGGTTTACAGAAAAGGTGATTGCAGCTAAAAACAGTAACTCTTTCAATTTCATGTTAGTATTTATTAGAATGTTCAAGCGTAATACTTCAACAAAAAGGTCGATGTTAAAGTATAATTTTTTTCTTTAAAATAGGGTGTAGGGCGATTTCCAAATTCGGAGTGGAAAATTTATTTGAGGAAGGGACAAAGTATTCATGTCCCCATGTTATTCCACACGTGATTCTATTGTTAATCTAGCGAGCACTCTTTATTACAACACTTCAAAATCATCTAAGCCAAGCAGTGAAAGGCTTCGCATTCAGTCCAGCGATCGATAATTCAGTCACAAAAAAGCCCCAGTTGTGAAACTGAGGCAATCTTACAAGCTCAGGGTGGAAGCCCCTTTGCAAGTGTTTTAAATAAAATAAAGCCTCCTCAAAAAGAGAAGGCTTTAGTACTCGAGGCGGGACTTGAACCCGCACGCCCCAAAGAGCACAGGATTTTAAGTCCGGCGTGTCTACCAATTCCACCACTCGAGCATTTAACTTATCGGACTGATAAGTTTGGTAATAATTCGTTTACAAGTTCCTGAGCGGGCGATGAGATTCGAACTCACGACCCTGACCTTGGCAAGGTCATGCTCTACCCCTGAGCTACGCCCGCTTGTAATATATGTAATTCCTTCGAGGGTTATCGAAGGCCATGTTTCGTTCAACACGGGCGACAAATTTACTAAACTATTTCGAAATCCTACTTCGTACCAATGAATTTTTTCAATCTATTTTCATTTTTAGGGTTTTCGGTGATGAAAATTCATTTTATCGTGAATAGGAATTATCAGTAAGCGATTATTTTTGAGTAATTTAAATAGATGGCTACTGTTTACATTATCTATTCTGACTCAATTGACACCTTTTATATTGGAAGCTGTATTTCCTTTGAAGCGAGAATTATGGAGCACAATTTGTGTAAATATCCACATGCGTTTACAAGACGAGCTAAAGATTGGAAGCCGTTTTTAAAAATAGATAATCTTGATCTATGTCTTGCGAGAAAAATTGAACGACACCTTAAGAATATGAAGAGCAGGAAATATCTTCAGAATTTGAAGAAGTATCCTGAAATCAGTCAAAGATTAATTGCAAGGTATCAGGCGGAAGTTTTCCGGTAGCTATCGGAATCATCCACCAGTCAGCTTTTTAATCTCATTTAATTTCATCAATGCCTCAACAGGAGTGAGCGTATTTATATCGATTATGACCAATTCCTCACGGATTTGTTCCAATACAGGATCATTTAATTGGAAGAAGCTCAATTGCATGTCTTCTAGTCCATCTCCTGATTTTTTTGATTTCTTTTTTGATCCCGTTTTCACGATAGTCGGTTGGCTCAAGCCATGACTTTCTTCTAATTGATCCAACATTGACTCAGCACGCTCAATAACTTGTGTTGGCATTCCAGCCAATTTCGCTACGTGGATACCAAATGAATGCTCACTTCCTCCTGGAACCAACTTACGGAGAAAAAGAATTTTCTTTCCAACTTCCTTTACCGAAACATTGAAATTCTTGATCCGTTCAAAACGATTCGTCATTTCATTTAGCTCGTGATAGTGAGTTGCAAACAATGTTTTCGCTTTGAATTTTGGATGTTCATGCAGGTATTCAGTAATCGCCCAAGCAATAGAAATTCCATCATATGTACTTGTTCCACGTCCAATTTCATCCAATAAGATCAACGATCGACTTGAGAGGTTATTCAAAATGCTCGAAGTCTCATTCATTTCAACCATGAATGTTGATTCACCAGAAGAAATATTATCTGACGCTCCAACTCTGGTGAACACTTTGTCAACCAAACCAAGCGAAGCTGATTCAGCTGGAACAAATGACCCCATCTGCGCCATCAAAGAAATCAACGCAGTTTGACGAAGCAACGCACTTTTACCAGACATGTTTGGTCCAGTAATCATCATGACTTGTTGCTTGTGACTATCCAACAGCACATCATTCGAAACATATTGTTCCCCGACTGAAAGTTGTCGCTCAATTACTGGATGACGACCTCCCTTGATATCCAGTATGAACGATTCGTTCATTTCTGGCTTTACGTAATTGTTCGATTCCGCGATTTCAGTAAAAGACAAGAGCACATCCAAATGAGCAATTAATACGGCATCAAGTTGAATCGGCTGTGTATAATCGGCCATTCCAAAAACCAAATCCTGGAACAAGCGTGATTCAAGAGTATAGATTTTCTCTTCTGCTCCCAGTATTTTCGATTCGTATTCTTTTAATTCTTCCGTGATGTAGCGTTCGGCATTCACCAAGGTCTGCTTGCGAACCCATTCTTCTGGAACTTTATCGCGGTGTGTATTTCGAACCTCAATGTAATATCCGAAGACATTGTTGAAGCTGATTTTTAAGCTCGTTATTCCTGTTCGTTCGCTTTCTCGTTTTTGAAGTTGATCTAAATAATCTTTTCCAGAAAATGAGATTGCGCGTAAGTCATCAAGTTCAGCATTGAATCCATCAGCGATAACTTTTCCTTTTCCAATTTGAACGGCTGCTTCGTTGTGAAGCGTCGTTTCAATCGAGTCGAGTAATTTCTCACATGGATTGATGCGATCGGCCAATTTCACTAATACATCAGATTCAATTCCAGCAATTAATTCTTTAATTGGTTTCAACTGAAGAAGCGTTCTTTTGAGTTGAAGAATCTCGCGAGGATTGATTTTCCCAACAGCGACCTTCGAAATGATTCGTTCCAAATCACTGATTTCCTTCAAACGCTCTCCCAAAGCATAGCTTGCTTCGTTGTCTTTTGAAAATGCTTCAACAGCATCCAAGCGATCTTGAATCGGACGCAAATCTTTCAATGGCAAAACCATCCAGCGCTTCAGCATTCGTCCACCCATTGCTGTTTTCGTACTGTCCAAAACATCGATGAGCGTTGTCGCATTTTCATGTGGAGAACTGATCAACTCTAAATTCCGAACAGTAAATCGATCCAACCACACGTAACGTTCTTCTTCAATTCTAGAAATTGCTGAAATATGTCCTAAGCGATTGTGCTGGTTTTCGGATAAATAATGAATGATTGAACCCGCTGCAATAATCCCTGCGCTCAATCCCTCTATTCCAAATCCTTTCAATGATTTCGTGCTGAATTGCTTATTCAAGCTCTCCATTGCGTAATCAGTGGTGAAGATCCAATCTTCGAGTCGGTAAGAATAATAGCGATTTCCCAACAAATCATCGAAATCCTTGGACATTCGTTTGTTGTACAAAACTTCCGTTGGCTCGAATCCTTGAATGAGTTTATCGATGTATTCATTCGTTCCTTCTGCAATTAAAAATTCACCTGTGGAAACATCTAAAAAGGAAATCCCCGTGATGTTTTTCTCAAAATGAATTGAGCAGATGAAGTTATTTTTCTTTTGTTCAAGAACTTGATCGCTGAATGAAACCCCTGGTGTAACGATTTCTGTAACACCACGTTTGACAATATTCTTTGTCATTTTTGGGTCTTCCAGCTGATCACAGATCGCAACTCGTTGACCTGCGCGCACCAATTTAGGCAAATACGTGTCCATCGAGTGATAAGGAAATCCAGCTAATTCTATTTCAGATGCAGATCCTGCGCCTCTTTTCGTAAGAACAATTCCTAAAATTTTCGAGGCTGTGATTGCATCTTCACCGAATGTTTCGTAAAAATCACCTACACGAAATAGAAGCATCGCCTGTGGGTGCTTCTTCTTGATTGCATTGTATTGCTTCATCAAGGGAGTTTCTTTTCCAGCTTTTTTGGTCGCCATGCTCGTTAAGTCGATTGATTTTTTAATTTTTGTACCGTAAAAGTAGCCGCGTTGGTCCAGTTCACAAAATATCAACGGTGCTTGTTATCCACAAAATGAATAAGAAACTAAAACTTTGGGAGTTAGATCGCGTTTCAGACGACGAATTTAAGGCACAAGAGAAATTCCCGCTCACAGTAATTTTAAACGATATTCGAAGCCTTACGAACGTCGGCACCTTTTTTCGAACGTGTGACGCATTCAATATTGATAAGTTGTATTTGTGTGGAATCACAGCAACTCCTCCTCACCGCGAAATTCAGAAAACGGCACTTGGAGCAACAGAATCGATGGAGTGGGAGCACCGCGAATCAGCAATTGACTTGGTGAACGAACTCAAAGCGGATGGAGTAACGATTTGTAGCATTGAGCAAACTGAAAAAACGACCTTGTTACAAGATGTCGCTCAACTGCCAGAAAAACGATTTGCTCTTGTGCTCGGAAACGAAGTCAACGGAGTAGACCAAGACATCATCGACGCCTCTGATCACATTATCGAAATCCCTCAATTCGGAACAAAGCATAGCTTAAATGTTTCTGTGTGTGCAGGGATTGTGATGTGGGAGTTTACCAAACGGTTTATTGATTAGTTTAGATTATCCAACAATCCAACAATCCAACAATCCAACAATCCAACAATCCAACAATCCAACAATCCAACAATCCAACAATCCAACAATCCAACACCGCCGCAGGCAGCAGCGAAGCTAATCCAAAAGCGCAGCTGTTTCTAATAATCCAACAAATCCATATCTAATCTTTCTTTGAGACTTCGGGCGTACTTTTCATTATCGTTCCACTTTACCTACGTAGCACATTTTGGAAGTAAGAAATTACAATCTAACTCAGTGAAGTTGAGAACAAATCAGATAATCGAATAATCGGACAATCGGAAGATCGATCCTTCCATCTCTTTTTGCTACCTTTGCGCCCTCAATTACGCGCGTGAAGACTTGGATCAAATTTATTTTGCAAAAACTGTTTGGATTTCAGACCTACCTGTATGTTTTTGCGAAATTCAAAATTCGGACGCTGCGCCGTGATGACAAGGAAAACGACTTTTTCCATTTCTTGGGAATGTTAAAAGATGGAGAAGGAACCGTTCTCGATATTGGAGCGAATTTAGGAATCATGACCGTTCATTTAGCGCAAAATCTTCCAAATTCTGTCATTCACGCCTTCGAACCAATGCCTGACAATCAAGTTATCTTCAAGAAGATCGTCTCCAAATACAAACTCCAGAACGTTCAATTTCACGAAATCGCTCTCGGAGATACAGACGGAAAAGTTCAAATGATTCTTCCTGAGAAGGACGGTGCGAAAATGCAAGGTTTGAGTCATGTCAAGCACGATTCGATAACAGAATGGAACGAAGGTTCTGAATTTGAAGTGATCATCAAACCATTGGATCAACTTTTTGAAGATGAAAAAATTCAAGGGATCAAAATGGATGTCGAGAATTTCGAATACTTCGTATTGAATGGAGCAATCAAATTATTGACAAAGTACAAGCCGGTTGTCTATACCGAATTGTGGGACAATGAGAACCGCCAAAAGTGCTTTAATCTCTTGAAAGAATTGGGTTATTCAACCTTCGTTGTGAAAGATGATGCACTCGTTCCTTTCAATAGCAACCAGCACGACGTCCAAAATTTTATCTTTACAGCCAATTAAGCGTTCATATTTACGTTAAAATCCTACTCTCAGGAGTAAATAGGCATCAATGCAACGAAAATTTCTTTCCGGTCTTGCGCTCATGTTGGTCTTGAATTTACTAATCAAGCCAATAGCTATCTTTGGTATTGATGCTAAAGTTCAAAACCTGGTAGGTTCTGAACAGTATGGGATTTACTTCTCACTGTTGAGTTTCTCGTTCTTATTCAATATTCTTCTTGACTTAGGAATTAGTAATTACACGTCGAAGCATGTTGCGCAATATCCTAAAGTAGCTGTTTCCTATCTAGGGAAAATTCTTGTACTCAGAGTTGTTTTACTTTTACTCTATGCGATCGTATCTTTTTCGATTGCGCTCATATTAGGTTGGGGGAAATTTGAGATTTACCTGTTGTCCTTTATGGTGCTCAATCAATTTTTTGTGACCCTAATTGCATTTGCTCGTAGCTATTTCAATGGGATGCTAATGTTCAAAACAGAGGCCTTCTTAAGCGTGCTCGATCGCTTGCTGTTGATTGTCTTTTGTGGATCCTTACTTTACTTTCCAGTTACTCAGAAAGAGTTCCAAATTGAATGGTTCGTTTGGGTGCAAACTTTGTGCTACGGATTGTCAGTTCTCGTAGCTTTTGCTTTATTATTGCGAAAAACAGGTATTCCTACCCTTTCTTTCCGATCTAATTTTTCCATTGCGCTCATCCGGAAAAGCATTCCCTACGCACTGTTGATATTGCTGATGATGATCTATACGCGTGTAGATTCAGTGATGATTGAACGCCTTCACGACAATGGGAAAATGGAAGCGGGATTCTATGCTCAAGGCTTCAGATTGTTCGATGCCTTGTTCATGTTCGCAATGATTTTTACAGGACTACTTTACCCGATTTTTTCAAAACAACTTATTCAAAAAAAGAACTTCAAACCCATCCTTGCATCAGCAACAAAATTATTGCTCGGTGGAACAATGGCACTCGCAATTATTTTATATTTCAATGCATGGACGATCCTTTCTTGGATTTACGATAACGACATTCTTTCAAGTTTAGTTCCATTTCAATTGCTGATGCTGGGCTTCGTTGGAATGGCAGCGAACCTGTTATTTGGAACCTTGCTCACAGCAAATGGGTCGCTGAAATTTCTGAATTCAGTTTCGGCAATCGGGATTCTAATCAACATTGGTATGAATGTGTTTCTTATTCCTAAATATGGAGCGAGCGGTGCGGCATTTGCGACCTTGATCACACAAGGCTCTGTCTCGGCAGTACAGTTGATTTATTGCGTCTATCATTTCTCGCTGAAAATTACACTTCTACCGATTCTGAAATTTATTGGATTTGGTGCTTTCGTTTGGTTGCTTTGTTATTTCGTAAAAGCTGATTCAATTTGGTTGTTTTTAGGCGTTTCTGGAGCTTCTTTTATTGGGATGTTTATCTTCGGATTAATTGATTTCAAGCAACTTAAATCCATTATTGCTTCAAAAGGGAAAGAAGAAATTACCGAAGGATAAAATAATTTGATTTTTTGTCAGTTTATACACTGAACTTATTTAAAGTAAAGTGGAATTTTCGAGCACTGATTATTTTTTTCAATGACGAGGCTCTATTTTTTAAACAGTGCAATTGAGCTACGTTTCAATAAATTAGCTGAAGCCAGTGGAAGCATGAGACCTCGCGTAGATTTGTACATCACTTTAAATAAGTTCATTGGATTAGAAACGTTAACTTTGCGCTACGAAAACACGAACTATGAGTGAAAACACTGCTGATTTTCAAGATGAAAGTCAAAATCTTCTGCTTTTTATTTGGCGGAAACGCAAGATAATTATGATCCTAACCGGAGTCGCATTTGTTGCGTCAATTGTTATTTCAATCTTCTTAACTCCTTTATACAAGTCTACCGCGATTGTTTTCCCAACGGCGACAAGTACGGTTTCTTTCTCTGAACAACGAAACGCAAAAGCATCTTCGATGGATTTTGGTGAAGAAGAACAGGCAGAGCAACTACTCCAGATTTTGCAGTCATCACGAATTCGAAATAGAATTGTTGAGCGCTTCGATTTATTCAATCACTACGATATTAGTGACGATGATGAAAATCGTTATTTCAAATTAGGACAAGAATACAGTGGACATATTCAGTTTTCACGAACGAAATACGGTTCTATCAGTATTTCTGTATTGGATAAAGAACCAGAATTAGCTGCAGAAATTGCCAATAAAATCGTTGACTTGATTGATACCGTGAAGAACAACATGGTAAAAGAACGGACAATTCCTGCTTACGATATCAACTCGCGAAAACGCTCGATGTTGCAAACGGAGATTAACGGGATTTTGGTTGAATTGGATAGTCTTTCTGCAATGGGTGTTGTTTCGGGCGAAGGTCGTGCAAATTTATACCAAGCCTACAATGAGTCAAAAGGAGCTGAAGATAAAGCGTTCGTAAAAAATCAAATCAAGGTGAACATTGTGAATGGTGCGCGCTTCGATGGTTTGGAAATTTTACGTGATGAGCGTATCACAAAATTGACGAAGTTTGAAGACTCTTACGAGCAATCAGAATCTGATGCAAACGCAAATTTCAATCACAAGTTTATCGTGGAACCAGCAGTAGTTGCAGATAAAAAAGCGAAGCCGAAACGAATGATTATCGTTCTATTGGCGACAATGGGAGCTTTCTTCTTTGTTGTGTTTGCATTACTTGTTCAGGATCGCATCGCGAAGCTGCGTAAAATGGCTTAATTGCAAACCTTTCGATCACATACCTTTATCGTACTTGCGAGTTTGGCTTACATTCTCCTTTCATGCTATTTGGTGTGGATTGATCAAGCGTATCTCACTCTTGCACCGGTTGGATTACTGGCGATGTATTGTGCAATTACGTACACACAATGGACGTATCTCGCATTGGCATTGTTCACACCCTTGTCCATCAACATTGAAGAATACACAGAAAGTTTTGGATTATTTATTCCGACGGAACCGATTCTCTTCGGCTTATTGATTCTGATGTTATTGCGACACATCCAAAGTCGAGCATTTGAGAAAGAAATTTGGAGTCACCCAATTGTTTGGGCCGTTTCATTCTATCTCTTCTGGATTTTTATCACGTCAATAACAAGTCAATATCCAATGGCTTCGTTTAAGTTTTTCCTTACAAAATTGTGGTTTATTATTCCTGTTTTATTTTATGGGCCGAGTGTTTTCAAACAAACGAAGCACGTTAAAACCTTCATTTGGTTGCTCACAATCGGAATGGTAGTGGCGATAATATATACGCTAATTGTCCATGCGAGTTATAATTTTGGTGAGAAAGAAGGTCATTGGGTAATGTGGCCATTTTTCAAAGACCACACGATTTATGGAGCCGCGGTAGCTTTTGTTACTCCTCTTATATTCGGCTTGTATTTCATGAAAAAGCACGGTCCATTAATGCAGCTTACAATCATCTGCTTGGCTGTAGTTGTGCTTCTCGGATTGTATTTCTCATACACTCGAGCTGCTCAATTAAGTGTCGTTGCTGCGTTAGGCGTTTTGGCGATAATTAAGTTGAAGATAAAATTTAAGTGGCTTGCAAGTGGAGCTGTGCTTCTCGTAGTATTCTTGTATTTATCGAAAGATGCCATTCAGATGGAACTCGAGCAGAACAAGATTGAACACACGACGAAAGAAGGCTTGAGTGAACGCTTGCAAAGTGCTACAAACATCACCACAGATGCTTCGAATCTCGAACGATTAAATAGATGGTCGTGTGCCATAGAAATGTTCAAGGAAAGGCCCGTTTTTGGATTCGGCCCTGGAACGTATGCTTTTGAGTATGCACGTTTTCAAGATCCAGAGAACTTAACGATCATCTCGACAAACTTTGGTGATGGCGGAAATGCCCACAGTGAATTTTTAGGTCCACTCGCTGAAATGGGATTCATGGGAATGATCGCAATGATTTTGATCGTGATCGCGATTTTCTACAAAGGAATCACGCTTTACCTGAAATGGCCCAGTGAAGATCGTGAAATGCGTACGCTTATTTTGTCCATGATACTCGCGCTGGTTACCTATTTTGTTCACGGAATAATCAATAATTTCCTAGATACAGACAAAGCGGCAATTCCAATTTGGGGATTCTGTGCTGCGTTTATTGCTTTGGAAATTGTTTTGAAACGGAAGTCGATCAAAGCGCATTAGTATTTTCAACGCAAAGATCGCTCGAAGTTTTATTGGATTATTAGATTTTTGGAGTGCTGCGTACTTGGATTGAAGGTTGATTTCGAATAACTTCCAACTAATCCAACTAATCCAACTAATCCAACTAATCCAACTAATCCAACTAATCCAACTAATCCAACT
>NVXP01000107.1 GCA_002733985.1 Fluviicola sp.
TCAACCGACATTGTCTAATGGAGTCTCTAAACTAGAAGATGAGCTGGGTCAAAAAATATTTGCCCGAACCACTCGATTAGTCGAGTTAACGCCTTTCGGAGAAATGTTATTACCCACTATTTCTGCGATTATAGATTTAAAGCAAAAAATCTATTCAAATGTAAAAGAATATTCCAATCCTGAGACAGTGATATTAAAGGTTGGCATTTCGCCTTTAGTCAACACTAAGTTTGTTGCTCTTTTAACAAATTCATACAAGTCTCAAAATGACAAACATGAAATTTTATTGATTGAGGAGAACCTGTCGGTACTGAATGAGAGATTAAAAAATCATGAACTTGACCTTATTCTGGTACCAATCACCAAGAAATCATCAAATAAAAATTCAATTCGATTGTATGACGAAGATCTCTTCCTTATCGATAATTTGGTCAATTCAGAATCTTATGTACCGCTTAATGATATTAGAGACAGAACTTTTGTCATGGTGCCCGATTCTTGTGGGTTATCGGAGATCACAAGATCTCTGTTGCGTACCACCAGAAAAGAGGTCAGTGAATATGAAGGAAAAGCGCTTAGTTACCAGGTTTTGGCAGATTGGGCATCAAATGGGTTAGGTTCGGCGATATTACCTAAAAGTAAAATCTTGCCACATATTTCAAAACAACAGATCTATAAATCCAAAAAACCAGTCAAGATAATTTTCGAAGCCAGGTGGTTATCTAGTGAGAATAAAGCACTTAACAACCTGATTAATTACTTTAAAAAAAATGTTGAAAAAATTGCTCTAGGTCTATCTGAATAACGCTATTCAGTTTCAATTAACCAGGTCAAAAACTGAGCAACACAATGCTAATTAGCTCGATTAGTTATTATTCATATTAGCCAGTTTATCTAGCACCGTATCAATTTCCTTTTTATTAGTATATCTGCCCAGACTAAAACGACACTTGCCAATAATCCAATAGGCACGAAAGTGAATAGCGAAATTTTGGTTGCATCGACTCCCGAAGAATTTCAGAAAGCAATTAACACCCTTCTCAACGACCAAATAAAGTACATTGAACTTCAAACCAATGCGCGCTCTTTTGTTGAGCACAATCACCATTGGAACAAAACCACCCATCGTTTGGTCGAATTGATTGAATCTACCAAGTATTAACCCGAGTTCGGTTTTTCTTTCGGATCAGATCAGAATCAATCTCAGATTTCTAGGACGTCAATATTCCTTGTAAAGAAATCGTTAAACCGTACTTTTAACTTAGAATTTTCGAGTAAATTTGTGAAAACTGTCGAATAGACGTATGGAAATCAAATTAAACACGATCGAAGAGGCCATCAAGGATATCCAAGATGGGAAAGTTGTCATTGTCGTGGATGACGAAAACCGTGAAAACGAGGGAGATTTCCTCACAGCAGCACGGAATATCACTCCTGAAATCATCAATTTCATGGCGACTCATGGTCGTGGTCTTGTTTGCGCTCCACTAGTTGAGGACGAATGTGATCGATTGGGATTGAATCTAATGGTTCAGAGCAACTCTGCTGCCTATGAAACGCCTTTTACCGTTTCTGTAGATTTAAATGGTCACGGTTGTACAACTGGAATTAGCGCGAGTGATCGAGCGAAAACAGTAAAGGCATTAATAGATCCAACGATTAAACCAGAAGAGCTAGGAAAGCCTGGTCATATCTTCCCTCTAAGAGCAAAAAAAGGTGGTGTTTTACGTCGAGCTGGACATACAGAAGCTGCTATTGATTTAGCGCGTTTAGCAGGATTTGAACCTGCTGGAGTTATTGTTGAAATCTTGAACGAAGATGGATCAATGGCACGACTGCCTCAATTAGCGAAAATTGCAAAGAAATTTGATCTAAAATTGGTTTCAATTGAAGATTTGATCGCATATAGAATGAAGAATGAATCATTGGTGGAGAAGGTCATTGATGTTAAAATGCCTACTGAGTATGGAAACTTTGATCTGCACTTGTTCAAGGAAACGAATACGGGTAAAGAGCATTTGGCTATCGTAAAAGGTACTTGGAAAAAAGGTGAACCAATTTTAGTTAGGGTTCATTCCTCATGTATGACTGGAGATATTTTCGGGTCATGTCGTTGTGATTGTGGACCACAGCTCGAAACTTCTATGCGAATGATCGAGGAAGAAGGAAAAGGTCTGATTGTTTACATGAACCAAGAAGGACGTGGAATCGGTCTTGAAAATAAGTTGAAGGCATACAAACTCCAAGAGGAAGGCTACGATACGCTTGAAGCAAATCTCAAACTTGGATTCAAGGGTGATGAACGCGATTACGGAATTGGAGCACAAATTATTCGTTCATTGGGCGTTTCAAAAATGCGCTTAATGTCAAATAACCCAACGAAACGAACAGGATTGATCGGATACGGTCTTGAAATAACTGAAAACGTTCCTTTGGAAATTGAATCAAACGAACACAACGAATTCTACTTGAAGACGAAGCGTGATCGTATGGGACATTCACTCAAAATGGACAAGTAAAATGTTAACAGCCAGAGGAATCACAAAATCCTTCGAAGATTTACGGATCTTGAAAGGAATTGATTTAGAAATTACACAAGGCGAAGTGGTTTCAATCGTTGGTTCATCTGGCGCTGGAAAAACAACTTTACTTCAAATTTTAGGAACACTCGATAAACCAGATTCTGGAGAAATATTATTGAACGGTACAGATCCATTTTCGCTTAGTTCTCGCCAATTATCGGCTTTCAGAAACGAGTCCATTGGATTTATCTTTCAATTTCATCAGTTACTTCCCGAATTTAACGCGATAGAGAATATTATTCTTCCAGCGTTGATTCAAGGTCGAAACATGGCAGATGCGAAGCTTGAAGCAATGAAATTGTTAGGAATGCTTGGATTAGAAAGTAGAGCCACTCACCGACCGAGTGAACTTTCTGGTGGTGAGCAACAACGAATTGCTGTCGCAAGATCATTGATCAATCAGCCAAAAATCATTTTGGCTGATGAGCCATCTGGTAACCTCGACAGTAAAAATTCGGCTGAATTGCACCAATTGTTTTTCGATCTACGAGATGAGTTCAACCAAACGTTTGTGATTGTTACACACAATCAAGAATTGGCTGAAATGACCGATCGCAAGATTCAAATCACAGACGGTTTAATCGTAGAGTAAAGTCAGATGAAAGGCGAAGAATTACGTGAATACCTCGATTTCAAAGCTGAACAATACAATACGCGCGCTTTTATTGAAAGCGACCCAATTCAACTTCCTCACCGATTTACGAAGAAAGAAGACATTGAAATTGTTTCCTTTCTAATTTCAACTATCGCCTGGGGACAGCGAGGAACGATTATCAAGAACGGCGAAGGTTTGATTGATATCATGGAAAACAATCCGCATGAGTTCATTCTCAATTATACTTCACGGAAATTGGAGTTCGTTCATCGAACGTTCAATGCGATTGACTTGGATTTCTTCTTCCGAAGCTTGCGAAACATCTATGAAAACGGTGGATTAGAGAATTCATTTTCGGTTCATCCAGAAATTGAAGGTATAAAAGGTCGGATTGTTCATTTCCGGGAGCGATTCTTGGAAACGGAGCATGAAAAGCGATCGGAAAAACACATTTCAAATCCAATGAAAGGTTCTGCAGCAAAGCGAATCAATATGTTTCTACGCTGGATGGTCAGAAATGACAAGCAAGGAGTCGATTTTGGAATTTGGAAAAGTATCCCTGCATCTGAACTCTATATTCCTCTTGATGTCCACACAAGTAGACACGCGCGTAACTTAGGACTAATTCAGCGCAAGCAAGATGATTGGAAAGCGTTGGAAGAATTAATGTCTCAGTTAAGGAAATTCGATCCTGTTGATCCAGCGAAGTATGATTTTGCTTTATTTGGGATTGGAGCTTTCGAATAGCACTTTTTTTAATGGATTTGCGTTTGTTATGACTCTCACGTGTCCATACATCGTAGAAAATCTTATTTTTGGGACATGAAGTTTTTGTATCCTGAATTTCTTTGGGCATTTGCGGTTTTGTTGATCCCGATTCTCATTCATTTATTCAATTTTAAGCGATATAAAACGCACTACTTCTCTAGTTTGCAATTTATCAAACATGTTGATCAGCAGACAAAGTCAACTCAAAAACTCAAGCACTTACTGGTTCTTTTAGCTCGTTTACTGGCTTTCGCTGGTTTAGTACTTGCTTTTGCTCAACCCTACTTCCCTAATTCCGATACTGAAACCTTGAAAAAGGAAAACATTGTCATGATCTATCTCGACAATTCATTTTCGATGCAAGCCCGAGGAGTTGAAGGAGAATTACTATCATCCGCAAAGGAAACAGCTCAATCAATAGTCGAGAAAGCGCCAAAAGGAACACAATTTATTGTCGGGACAAATGAAATGTCCGGAATTGAGCAACGAAGAATCAATCGAATTGATGCACTAGACAAGATTGATAAAATTGACTATTCACCTCTCACACGCTCGTTGGATGAGATTATAGACTGGAAACAACAAACAATTAAGAAAATCGATATTGATGAATCCAAAAGTTTTGTTCAAAGTGTCATCCTATCAGATTTCCAACGCCACGGCTCGAATAAAAAGGACAGACTCAAACTAAGCAGTTTTGAATTCCATCCGGTACAATTGATTCCTGAGGAAACTGCTAACATTTTCATTGATTCAGTTTGGTTCAGTTCTCCGATTCGAAAAGTTGGTGAAAAGCACGAGCTCAATATCCGATTGTTCAATACGAGTGACCAAGATTTGAAAAATGTAGAGGTCACAGTCAAAGTTGATCGATTCAATAAGTCATTTTATACAGACATTCCTGCGAATGGGAAGAAGGAAACTTCACTCACCTATTCTGATAAATCTGTAGGATGGAAATCAGGAAAAGTCACTGTTGCAGATGAGCACGTTATTTTTGATGACACCTATTATTTGTCATACGAAGTAAAGGAACATGCGAATGTCCTTGTTCTCAATGGAGAAGATGCAATTCGAAATGTGCGGGTTGTATTGGATCTAGAAGATTACTACCTCGTTGAGGAAAACAAGATCTCAGCAATCACCTTGGACAATTTCAAAAATAAGGACTTGGTTATTATCAATGGCGCCAATACCTTGTCATCAGGAGTGATCAATTATTTGACCGAATTCAATGAAAACGGTGGGTCGTTGAGCTTGTTCCCAGGGAAAAGTCCAGATAAATCAGCATGGAATCAATTGCTTGGTAAGTTGAAGTTACCATTGATGGGAGGAAAAATTAGTTCTGGAACGTTAATTAAGTCCTTGAATTACGACGATCCATTTATTCGTGATATTATTTCAAGTAAAAGTGAACGATTGAACTTACCGAGTGTTGTCAGCTCTTATCAACCAATCGTTGGAAGTTCATCCAATTACAAGACACTGATCACGATGCAAAATGGGCTACCACTTCTCGCCTATTCAAAACCAAAAGGAACAGCATACATGTTCTACAGCTCGATTCATCCAGATTTTGGCGTATTTGCCTCTGACGCACTTTTCTCGACGTGTATTCTTCGTATGAGTGAACTAAGTCAACGTGGACAGCCGATTGCATTGACCATTGGAAACGAGAGTACGTATCCTGTTTATGCAGACAATATTGGCGAAGAAGTCATTCACCTATCTAAAGACAAACTGGATTTCATTCCTCAAAGAACATCTCGTTCGGGAATCACGTACATTTCACTTTCTCAATTTGACAAATTTGAGCAATTGTTCGCAGGGAACTATTCCATTGACGCCAGTTCCAATTTGGGAATTCTCTCTCTAAATTACCACCGAAAGGAATCTACGCTGAATTACTTAAGCGAAATTGAAATCAAGAATCGATTTACAGAACGCGGAGCAACGAATGTATCATTTGCATCAATTGACGGAGTCAATTCTCCAATTGGTGACTTATCCATTGACAAGCCATTTAGTTATTGGAAGCTCTTTCTCATATTAACCCTTATTTTTGTCATCTCCGAAATGTTATTGGTACGTTTTTGGAAATCGTGAAACAACTCGTATGAAAATACTCATCAAACAAGCACACATAATTGATTCTAGCTCGAAATACAACGGTCAACACATGGATCTGTTGATTGAAGATGGGCAAATTTCAAAGATCGAAGCAGTAATAAATACTGAAGCCGATCATATCATTGAAAGTGAAGACTTATGTGTTTCACAAGGTTGGGTAGATTTGAAGGCTGATTTCTGTGATCCTGGATTTGAACACAAGGAAACAATTGAATCTGGTTTGGAAGCTGCAGCTTTGGGTGGATATACTCATGTAGCAATACTTCCGAGCACTCAACCCGTAATAGATGGGAAAACCCAAATTGAATACATTAAACGACGATCTGAGGGGTATGTGACACAACTTTATCCAATAGGAACTATTTCCGAAGGGATGAAAGGTGAGCAATTGGCTGAAATGTACGATATGAATCAATCCGGAGTTCAGCTTTTTTCTGACGATTTAAAACCGGTATCTTCTGGAATCATGTACCGAGCACTGCTCTACTCGAAGAATTTTGACGCGCGAATCATTGCCTTCAACAGAGATCCTTCACTTGCAGGAAAAGGAATGGTGAACGAAGGCATGGCATCTACACGAACGGGATTAAAAGCTGATCCATCGATATCAGAAATCGTTCAATTGGAGCAAAACCTTCGACTGTTGGCCTACACAGGAGGAAACTTACACTGCACAGGAATATCTACTGCCGAGAGTGTTCGTTTGATCCGTCAAGCAAAAGCAGAAGGATTGAATATTACAGCAGATGTTCACAGTTCACATTTGATTTACAACGAAGAAGCAGTATTTGATTTTGACTCAATGTTTAAATTTATGCCGCCTTTACGATTTGAATCAGATCGAAAAACGCTTTGGGAAGGTTTAATTGACGGAACAATTGATGCAATCGTTTCTGATCACCGTCCAAATGACAAAGAAGAAAAAGACGTAGAATTTGATCATGCTTCTTACGGGAACATTTCACTTCAAACGGTTTTTGCCTCACTTGTTTCTGTTCCAGAATTTGAATTGAAGGATGTAATTAATTGTCTATCAAAAGGTCCACGCGAAATATTGAAACTCGAATCTCACCCAATTGAAGAAGGTTCAATTGCGGATTTAACACTCTTCTCACCTACACAAAAGTGGATTTTCGAGAAATCGCTTGTTGCTTCATCAACATTCAACAGTCCTTATGTGAATAACGAACTAACTGGACTCGTTTTAGGTGTGATTAATAACGCTACTTTAGCGCTAAAACACTAACTAATACTATGTCGAGTAAACGTAACTTCCTTAAACAATTTTTCAAAGATCGAAAAATGGTGGGTGCTGTAAGTCCCAGTACACGCTTTCTTGGCGAGAAAATGTTAGCAAATATTGATTTCGATAAAGCAAAAGGCCTTGTTGAACTTGGACCAGGAACTGGAATTTTTACAGACATAATCATGCAACGCATGCGGAAGGATGCAAAATTGTTGGTTTTTGAATTACACGATGAATTTTACGAAGCATTGAATGCACGAATTAATGATCCACGGGTTCAGATCATTCATGATTCAGCAGAAAACATTGCGAAATATCTTCCCAAAGAAGAACAAACGACTCAAGACGCTGTTATTTCATCATTGCCATTAATGGTTTTCCCTCCCGAATTACGTAAAGCAGTCGTTAGTGCTGGTTATGATTGTTTGAAACCAAAAGGGAAATACGTTCAATTTCAATACTCCCTTCAATCCAAGAAATTTCTCGAATCAATTTACGAAAGTGTAAAAATCACCTTCACGATTAAAAACTTCCCTCCTGCCTTCGTTTATACCTGTCAGAAGAAGTAAACTAATTCACGATTTCTTTTCCAACATTACGATCAATAAAACTTACCGTTCACTCGTTTGCTATAATTTATGGCATAGCTTTTGCCTATATTGGTTGTAACAACTAATATCAGATGCTATGATAACATCGATTGAAATTGCGCAATTGCTTCAAAAGAAGCAGAAGCAAGCGTCAGCAAAAAAAACCGGATTTGATACCGCTCTCCTTAATCTAGGTGTAGCACTTTCGGGTAAGAAAACAAAGAAAAATGACAAGTAGACTCCTGGAGAGTATTTGATAACGCATCTTTATTGCGGACTTAGTCTCGATTCCTATTGGAATTGGGACTTTTTTTTGTTCAGTTCAAATTTACAAGTACAAAAGAACCTGACAGTCCATTGAACTACCAGGCGATATTTTTTGAGCTATACGTAAGAGGACTTACTGCGTTTACCTTACTCATGAAACTTGAATTTCGGAAAGGTTTGTCATGCTCTAATGACTTTAAGAAATGTGAAGTGTTTACACTGGCGTAACAAAGACTTATTGTTTTAATATGAATTCCATCATCACTTTACCTGAACGCATTCCCGACCTTTGTACTATAAATTATAGACGATGAACGGAACAAACTTTACAGCAGCGAACTTTCCTCAAACTGATTTGAATGTTTACATAGAAATGGGCAACAGCGCGATCAAAGGTGGAGATGAAATGGAATGCTTAAAATGGTACTCGAAAGGATTATCGATGGCACGAGAACTTAAAAATCACGAGAAAGAGCAACAATTTTCAAGTTTGATCATTACAATGATGTAACGATAACAAGGAAGATCGTTAGTATTAGATCTAGGCTCTTTTGGGCGCTTAATTCTATACTTATGAAAAAACTCTACACGTATACCTCTCTTCTATTTGTATTTATCACTGGTTTTTCATCCGCTCAAGACTGTCAATCGACAGTTAAGATGGTTCTCTTTAACATAACAAATGGCGGACATTTCGCTGGTCAAACAGTTGAGCTCACCAATATTTCGAGCAAAAAAACATATACAGAAATAAGCAATGCCAAAGGAGAAGCGACCTTTCTTTTGCCATGCGATCAGCGCTTCGACGTGAAAATTTCAAACTACGCTTCCAAAGACGAAATTAAATCTCCATCGAGGACCAATAGCACATCAACACGGAAATATTCTTACGAAGCTGATATGATTCAGAAAAGAAAGGACTTCGCAATGGATGATGCGCAAAAAGCCATGGTAGATCGAACAATTTCCAAACTTCCTGACACGACATTCATCAAAGGGTCAAAAGGATCAAGTATGCGTACACCAAGTTACATGGATAATTACGTAAGTCTTGACATTACCATAATTGGTCTAGAAAGTCAGCCTTTAGTGGGCGAAAAGATTGTGTTTTCAGGCAGAAAAAGGAATAAATCTTTCAAGGCTAAAACCAATTCAGCAGGACATGTTCGCGTCTTCCTACCTAAGGGAGATATCTACACCATCAATTTTCATTATCACAAAGATTACCGGATAGAAGAAGTAGAATATTCTAAAGGAACTGCAACTGTTCGAATTGAAATCATGTACATGGGAACGAAAGAATATTTGCGAAGAAAGAAGGCCGAAGAAGAACGAATGGAACAAGAAAAACTTCGAGCTGCTCAAGCTATTGCTCGCGGAAGTCAGGAGTATGGTGATGATAAAGTGTTGGAAACTGTGATGAGCCGGAACAATTGGAAAAACAAACTATTGATCAGCGATGTTTCATCTGAAATGCTGGAGTATGCGCATAAACTGGCGAATTGGTATCACACAAATCGAAAAGCTGATGAAACAACGCAATTCGTTCTTTACAACAACTGGACAAAGCGTGCAAATTCGAAATCTGGAAGCGCTTTTCACATGTCTTCCCCCAACTATGACTCACTCGTGAAATTGATCGACTATGTATACGCAAATGTCGGATTGGAAAATGCAAAGTATGACATCGAAGGACTGATAGTTGGCAATGGCATTGAGAAACCCTACGATGATGTGATTCTATTTGTTGATAAAGATGCCGGATTGATGGATTACGCATACTTCAAAAAGCTGAAAGCTCCAGTTCATGTTGTTCTTTGTGTAGACGCCAGAAAGCCGAATGCACAGCACTTAACAATTGCATGGAAAACAAAAGGAAGTGTTCATACCTTTTCAGGTGATTTCACAGAAATCGGAGAATTAGTGGAGGGAGATACTTTTCTAATTGAAGGATATGAATACATGATTATGGGAGGTGAATTTATAACAATGAATTAACCTTGTTTTAATCTTAATCGATGTAAAGCCCTACAATGGTAAACGTGAATATTGAAATCCAATAACTTGCTAAAATCAAAACTTCAGCAATTTTGAAAGGCTTTTTAAATTTGTTGTAAGCAAGTATTGAATCTGAAAACGAAAACAGTATTGAGCCGAACGCAATCCCCAAGAAAACAAGCTCACCACTGCTGATACTCAAATTAATCGCTTGCCAATTCATCACGACTATTACAGTCATGTAAACCAAAACAGGAATTGAGTACTTCTTTAAATCTTTTCTGAGAAAAGTATAATAGACACCTGCTACGATCACTAGAGGAACTAATGTAATTGCATTCCAATCAAATCCATATATACTTGCAAACCCAATTGTAAAACAAACATGCGCTAGTAGAAAAGATGACAAACCAGGCAGAAAATATTTCTTGCTAATTAAAAAGACATCTCCGATTAATGAAAAAAGCAAAGCCACAATCATCAGTGCAGAATAGGCACTAGCCGTTTTATTAAAAATAATTAGCGCAATTATGATGATTAATACGGTTGTAAGTGGTTTAAAAATAGAGTACATTTTAACATTCTCCCGTTGTCTGTAGACAATTGCTATGATTGCTGAAATGAGAACAGTTATACTTAAGAAGGGTATTTCCATATACTTGGGAATATATCAACGAATTAGAAGACCATTTGATTAGAGAACTATTCTTCCTCAATTGGTTCATCCCTTAACTCAATAAACGAATCGATCTTTTCATTTTCAATCAGTACAGTCAAATTGTAATACGCGATCATCCACTTACCTTTCTTCTTGACGAGGATTCCACTTCCTCTACAACCGCGCATCCAAGTATCCAAATCTTCATCAAACCATGCAATTTTACCATTCTTCGAGAAGTTCCATTGTCTATTGCTCGCTTTGAAATCCCAAGCCTTGCCTTTATCAAAATACGGTTTGCTAAATGCCGAGAACTCATCCTTGGACCAACGCTCTCCTGGAGCAGTCCCTAAAAAGATGAACTCCTTATTCATACGTCCAAAGTATCCGTCATAATCTGCATTTGTAGCAGCCAAATGCCAATCATCAACGATCGTATTTAAATTAGAAATTGGATTCGGCTTCGCAGAAATCAGGATGAATCCTAGGCAGAAAAGGGTGAAAATGATTCTCATAGTTAGTTGAATAAAAAAATCCCGTCCCGATAGCTATCGGGACGGGATTAAAGATAATCTATTTAAAAAGAACTATTTGTTCTTCGCTTTTTCAATTGCAAGACAGGCTTTTACTGCACTGTATACATTCACTACACCACCTGTAACAGATAGTTTCGCGAAATCAACTTCTTCAGTTGCTGATCCAGGCAAAACCTGCATTGTTCCAGCATACGACGTAGAAGACGAAAGGATCACATCCTTGATTTCTTTCATTGTCATTTCAGGGAAGTATGATTTCAACATTGCAGCTACTCCAACAACCATTGGACAAGCCATTGATGTACCTTGAAGTATTTTGTAATCACTTTGTGGAATTGAATTGTAAATTTCAGAACCAGGAGCGAATACGTCTACACTTGTTTGACCGTAGTTAGAAAAAGTTGAAGGCACGTAACCCAATTTCTTTTTCTTCATTTTCTCTGGATCCTTTTCCGTTGGAGCAGGAACTTTTACTTTCTTCTTCAAATCTTTCGTGCTTGAACCAATTGTCAAGAAGTGATCCAATTTCTTTGCTTGAAAAGAATACATTGAAGTTGGGAAGTTTGGAGCGATATCAACATCTGAATTATCATTTCCAGCTGCGTGTACACACAAAACACCTTTTGAATCAGCATATGCGAAAGCTTCGTATACTTCTTTTTGGTTTGGAGAGTAAGATTTACCGAAAGACATGTTAATTACACTTGCTCCGTTATCAACTGCGTAGCGAATTGCTAAGGCAATATCTTTATCAAATTCATCACCATTTGGAACCGCACGCAAAGACATTAACAATACGTCATTCGCAACACCGTCACCACCAAGATCATTTCCACGAATAGCAGCAACAATACCACCAACGTGTGTACCATGCAATGCATCAGGACCTTCAACATCATTGTTTCCGTAGTTCACATCCGTAAAATCGTTTGGATCATCTCCAACAATTGCACGTCCGTCGAAATCAACATTGTGGTGCGTATCGATCATTCCTTGGAACATTTCGATTCGACCGTCCATTATTTCCTTTGATAACTCACCAGACAAAATTGCTTTAGCGAAATCTAACTGATCATAATCATCAGCAGCTTTTTCAATTTTAGCTGTTATCTCTTTGTTTTCTTCCTTCTTATTAGATTTCTCTAAAGATGCAATCTCTTTTTCAAGTGATTCCATTTTATCTTCTACTTCATCAAGAGTTGGATCGCTTTTCCCCATGATACCTTTTAAAGTAGTTGGGCTTTCATCAATCATTCCGTTGATCATTCCGAAATAAGCAACTGCACGACCGTAATTTGAACGTTCAGCTTCCACTTCTTCAGCCAATTTCTCGTAAAGAGCGAATTCCTCTTTTTCAGAAGCTGAAACCGTTGATGCATCAACACCATCAAATTTCGTGTTCAGTTCAGCAAGCATACGTGTACGCTCCAAACGCATATCGTTTGCATTCTCTCCAGATGCATTTCCTAAGAAATTCCATCCGTGAACATCATCTATGTATCCGTTGTTATCGTCATCAATTCCATTTCCTGGAATTTCATCAGTATTTGTCCAGATTTTTCCTTCCAAATCTTTGTGCTCAATATCGATACCTGAATCAATAATTGCAACGATAACTGTTTTCGTTTCGCGTTTCTTTAATTTCTTGTACGCTTTTTCAGTTTGCATTCCAGTACCTTTACCATTGTACCAGTTTAATACATCCTTGTCAACATCTTGTGCATACATCAAATTGGTAATACCAAAGGCGAATATGCTAAGTGATAACTTTATGACGTGTTTTTTCATAATGAAATTCTTTGTTTTGAATTGATAAGACAGTAAATTTAGAATTAATCTCCCAAAATGCTAGGAGAAATTAACAGTAAGGTCGATATTTACGTTTTAAGGCATAAATACCTGACAAATGGTAAACAAACTACTCTACTCCTTTTCGATTTTATTTTCGATTCTTTTATCTGGCTCATATTGTCAAGCTCAAAAATTTGGATTTCAAGATGTATTGGATAAATCACCGACTGTTCCAACGACATTTTGCATTCCCAAAACAGAGAGTAATATCTCGGCATTAAATCAAGCTGAAATCACGGTAAAGTATAGTACCGTTGATTGGCTGTTTGTAACTGCTACGCCTCAGTGGATTCAAAATGCAAAGAGCAATCAAGTAATTTCAGACTTCTACTTTGAACTGGCTCCACCAAGATTACTCGCCGATACGGCTCGAGTTGCACATTATGTCAATCAAGTGCACGATGGTTTAGGTGGACTCCAAACTCCATTTACTGGAAAAGATGTCATTATTGGCTATGTCGATACGGGATTGGATTTTACGCATGAAGATTTTAAAAACGATGATGGTTCAACCCGCGTACTTCGCTATTGGGATCACACACTTGCAACAGGACCTTCCCCAGGAACGTATGGATATGGGACTGTTTGGGACAGCACAGCAATAAATAATGGTACGTGTACAAGTACAGACTCGCATAGCCACGGGACAATCGTAACGGGTTTCGGTTCTGGAAATGCTCGTGCCAATGGGCGAATGAAAGGAATGGCACCAGAATCAGACATTATTGTTGTTGAAAGTGATTTAAATGCTCCGAATTGGACCTTAATGATTGCAGATGCATGTGATTACATCTTTAAAGTAGCAGACACTTTGGGAAAGCCTGCAATTGTGAATTTAAGTTTGGGTACATATATAGGAAGTCATGATGGAAACGACCCTGCTTCTGAAGCTATGGAAGCTATGCTTGATTCACAACCGGGAAGAATTATCATCGCGGCAGCAGGAAACGCTGGGCTGAATGGAAAATTTCACGTTGAAAATACAGTCACCACGGATACATCATTCGTTTGGATTAATAGTAATCCATCTGGCTACTACGGTGCAAACACTATTTACTTTGATCTATGGTCCGATTTAACAGATGCTACCTTCGACTTCGGATTTGGAGCTGACAAACCTTCACCGGACTTTGAATTCCGAGGAATGTCAAATTTCCATGGAGCGACATCATCAATTGGATCAATAATTTTTGATACCATTTGGAACAACGGAAATCAAATTGCGACCATTGAATCGTATACAAGCATTGTTGGATCCAATTATAACCTTCAAGTGATTTTTACTCAAATTGATTCGAGCTCTTACCTCTTTCGTTTCATGACAACTAATTCAGGACAGTACGATCTTTGGAGTGGTTCTTTCCTGGGATACAATGATTTCGTATCAACAAATCTACCGACAACTGCTCAACTTCCTGCGATTGCTTACTACGTCCTCCCCGACTCATTGCAAACAATCGTATCATCATGGAACTGTTCTGAAAAGGTGATTTCCGTAGGAAATGTTCAAAATCGTTTGGGGCATATTGATGGAAATGGAAACCAATACTACACTGCTGGTATGAATCCTCCAGGGAAATTAGCACTGAAATCAAGTAAAGGACCGAGTCGACACAACATTGTTAAGCCAGATATTTCTGCAGCTGGTGAAGTTTCATTGGCTGCTGCTCCGTTGTGGGTCCCTTCAATTCCTCAAGCCTACACAGTTCTGGATTCCGGATTATTACACATGCGAAATAGCGGAACATCAATGTCTTCTCCACTTGTGGCAGGAGTTGCTGCACTCTATCTTGAAAAATGCTCTAAAGCCCCATACACAGACTTCAAAGCAGATATGATTGCTACAGCGTTTTCGGATGGATTCACTGGAACTCTTCCAAACTTCGGATATGGGCATGGTAAAATACATGCGCTTAATTTACTATTGGAAACAAACTTTACAACTTTCGTAGCTGGTCCTGATGGGATTTGCGATGAGCCGATAATTTTGGATATTGGTTCGACTGAAACTATTTCTAGTGCTGATTGGTCAGATGGATCAAACTTAACGCCCTTGAGCACAAGTACACCTGGTGATTATTCGGCGATCGTTTATAACCTTCAGCGTTGTATTTCTTATACGGATACGCATACGGTTGCTCAATTCGTAGTTCCTACTATTGATCCCATCACTCAAATTGGTGATACGCTCTATACATTGTCTTCTCATGATTATCAATGGACATTAGACGGAAGTGATCTTGTCGGAGAAACGAACCCTGAATTAACGGTAACTGCACCATTTGGAAGTTACACCTGCTACGCAGTTAGTGCGGATGGTTGTGTTGTGGAAACAAATCTTGTTACACTCACAGTTGGGTTAGAATCGATCGCACTTGATGAATTTAGCATCTACCCAAATCCTGTTCGTGATGCATTCCAAATCAAGTCGAAAAGTGAAATCTTGCACGTAGAATTGATCGATGCGGCTGGAAAAAAGACAAATCTTGTTAATAATTCAGGACTTGGATACTCCGTTTCCCACCTATCCTCAGGGCTTTACACAATAATTGTGACAACGGAATCGGGCGTATTCCAATCGAAAATCACAAGAATGTAATTGATATTCAAAGAATTTATATTTTTGGTGACTCAAAACAAGCTAATATGGATTTATCAGGTATAATTTCGATTTCAGGACGCGCAGGTCTTTACAAAGTAATTGCTCAAGGGAAGAATAGCATTATCGTTGAATCATTGACGGATAAAAAACGTTTCCCTGCGTACGCGACGGATCGGATTTCAGCGTTGGAAGATATTAGTATCTACACGTATGACAGTGATAAACCAATAAAGGAAATCTTCGACGATATTTTCAAAAAGCAAGACGGTAAAGAAGCACCTTCTCACAAGGAAGATATTTCTGTTCTTACAGCGTATATTTTGGAAATCATTCCAGATTACGATGATGAGCGCGTCTACCCTTCTGACATCAAGAAATTGGTTCAATGGTACAACATGCTGTTGAAATCTGGAAATTTAAAACCAGATAAGGTAGAGGAACCAGCTGAGGAAGAGAAACCAGCGAAGGCTGAAAAAGCAGCTCCGAAAAAGGAAGCAACTGGTGAAGCGAAAGAAAAGAAACCAGCAGCTAAGAAAAAGCCTGCTTCGAAAGCAAAGGAAAAAGAAGCTCCTAAGAAAGAAAGTAAGCCAGCGGCTGCAAAGAAATAATTCAATAAATTAATGTTAGTCCCGCCCCTGACCATAAATGTCACGGTCGGGACTTTTTTCTGAATACAAAGATATGGACATTAGTAAACCAACACGATCATTCGTAGCGGCAGATTTAAAAATCGATCGTTGGGAATCAATTGAGACATATTACCAGAACTTATTAGAACGTTCAATTGACACATTACCTGATTTCAAACAGTGGTTGAGTGACCAAAGTGAATTGGAAGCTGTACTTGAAGAAAACGCGGCGTGGCGATACATCAA
>NVXP01000108.1 GCA_002733985.1 Fluviicola sp.
CTATGCTTGTGGATTGTTAGATCGCTATGCTTGTGGATGCGCTGCGCTGTTAGATTAAGTTGGGGGGAGGTTTAGTTTAGACTCGCTTCGCTTTTGGATACGCTGCGCTGTTAGATTAAGTTGAGGGGAGGTTTAGTTTAGACTCGCTTCGCTTTTGGATTGTCAGATCGCTATGCTTGTGGATACGCTGCGCTGCTAGATTAAGTTGGGGAGAGGTTTAATTTGAACTTAATGCTGTTAGTAGGATTCACGAAGATCTATTTAAATCCAATATTGGAATAGTAATTGCTAGAACTTAGGTCTATGAAAACATTAATTACCACATTAATTCTCGGGTTGTTCATTCTGAACTCGTGTTCGAAAGAGCAACGAATTGTCAATCAAATACAAGGCAAATGGACTGTTATTGAAGCAGAAATTTCAAATATTGGGACTTTTGAACCGAATATGGTTTTCCAATTTGAATATTGTAAACAGAACAAAACAGACTTTTGCGATTATTCCTTTCATGATTTTGACCAAGATATGACAGTGAATGGAACGTATGCAATTGGTGATAATGGTGAGTCGGTTATTTTATCATCATTAACAGGATGGGGAAATAATTTTGAGGAATTTGAAATTGAAAAATTGAACTCTCGTAAGCTCCGTTTGGTGAATTACAATGCTGAAACTGGTGAGTATAGACGGTTTGAGTTGAAGGCTATTCAGTAATTTATTAGACTCCATTAGTTTAGTTTGGTCAGAAACCATACTACTTGTACAAACCATTTTGGCTTTGTCACACCTAATATTTTCACATTAAATGTGACAGAGACAGGTTATTATTCTAATCACTACTTCTTAAAGCCAATGGCTACAGTGTTATTCGTCTGAGGATGCACCAAGGTTTAGCTATCTCCTTAATAAAGAGATGGTTAAGTTCATGTTTCTCTTTCCGTCGTGAGGAGAACTTAGTGTTAAGACCCCACTTACAAAACTTATTACATTGCACACGATACCGACAGATGTCATTTGATTATATTTATCCCTGAACCAATTGTTTTAAATATGGATCTGTTTAAATTGTATTTCAAACGACTTTTTGCAAGCGCACTGATTGCAATCAGTATGATTAGTTGCAATAGGCAAGCGACCGAAAACCAGAACGATTCGAAGCTGTTCAACCTTCGTAATGACGTGTTGAACTTTGTGGGAACACCCGACTCTGCATATAGTAGATCCTCGCTTGTTTTTTCGGATCAAGGAGCCTGGTTTGGATTTGGACTTCACGATGAAACTCACCAATCAATGGGATTTTCTGGGCCATTCTTAATGACACAGGAAAATGGAGTTTGGTGCAGTCAAGATTTGGTGAAGTTTAATATCAATGGTATAAATCCAGAGGAGTTTGATCGAATCCAGACGAGTGACAACAGTCATTTGCAACAAGTATTTGAAAGCAAATCACTAAGGATTAAGCAAGATTTGCATTTTATATCCGGAAGCTCTGTATTGATATCAACCAAGGTAACCAACTTGTCAACTAAGAAGTTCTCGCTCCAATCAGATTTCTCAGGGAGGCTTTTTTTAGACGGAATGTCAATCCAAGGAATAAAGAATGGAATAAGCCTGCAATCGGATAAAAGTCGCGCCACAGGAAGCGTGAAATTATGTACTGGTGAGCCAACTTCCATTACCGTAGAAAAAGAAACGTACCAGATAAGCCTTTCCGCTATTGATCTAGCACAAAATGAAACGAAGGAGTTTATTGTTGCTGTTAGCTTTATTTTCCCTGAATACACTAGAGAGAATGAAAATGCCTTGATTGTCCAAGCTGCACAAGATTATGACGCCTCTCTGGAAATAAGACAACTTGAAAAGAGTAAACAAATTAATTCGCTAGAGAAGAAATTAGATGCTAATTGGACAGATGACGTATACAAAGACCTTTTAACGAAAACGGTATTAACTCTTCAGAATAATTGGAGAATTCCAACTGGAGAATTGAAGCATGCAGGTGTTTTTCCCAGCTATCATTATGTTTGGTTTAACGGTTTTTGGGCTTGGGATAGTTGGAAACATGCTGCAGCGTTAGCACATTACGATGTAGAACTTGCAAAGAATCAAATTCGTGCCATGTATGATTTTCAAGATAAGAATGGTTTCATTCCGGACTGTATTTATCGAGATACATTGATTGAAAAGCATAATTACCGCAATACGAAAGCTCCTTTATCTGGCTGGGCGGTATGGGAAGTATTTAGTCAAGATCAAGATTTAAAATTTCTAAACGAATTATACCCTTTGGTGAAGAAACAGCACACTTGGTGGTATCAATTTCGAGATCACGATCAGGATGGTTTGTGCGAATATGGATCAACAGATGGCTCACTTATAGCTGCTAAATGGGAAAGTGGAATGGACAATGCTGTACGTTTCGATGAAAGCGCAATTCTTAAAAACAGAAATGGTGCTTACTCGCTGAATCAAGAAAGTGTTGACCTTAATGCGTATTTATTTGCTGAGAAGCGATTTCTTCTGGAAATGGCGAATGCCTTAAATAAATCTGAAGATGCTAAAAAACTTCAGAAAGAAATGGAAGTCTTAAAAGCCCAAATTCAAACGACCTTTTTTGATAAAAAGACGGGATGGTTTTATGACGTTTCTTTAGACGGGAAAACATTCGTTGATGTCATGGGGTGTGAAGGTTGGATTCCATTGTGGGCGGGGTGTGCTACTGATAATCAAGCGAGAAAAGTGCATAAAAACATAATGAATAAACAGTTCTTCAATACAAAAGTACCTCTGCCAACATTAAGTGCTAGTCATCCAAAATTCAATCCAGATGGAGGGTATTGGAGAGGGCCAAATTGGCTGGATCAATCGTATTTTGGAGTGGTTGGACTGCACGAGTATGGATTCCATAATGATGCGTATGCGTTAACTCGAAAGTTGATGCACAATGCTGAAGGTGTACTCCAAAAAGGACAAGCAATTCGAGAGAATTACAATCCAATGACAGGAGATGGACTTGAATCCTATAATTTCAGTTGGTCAGCAGCTCATTATCTTCTGTTGTTATTGAATGAGTAAAATGACAATGGGTGGTTGATGGTAGCAATTGGACACAATTTTCGGCTCGCTAAATATGGTAAAGAATACAACTTCAAACTCTTTTGACTAAGCATTTCAGAACTGTTTCTTTGATTTCTACACGAAAAACAGATGCGATGAATACGGAAAAATGTATTTTACATAGAAAACAAATTAACAGATAAGGTCGCGGCTAAGCAGTGTGCCTAAGGACTGGATTATTGTGGATTATGGAAATTAGAATCGAATTAGTTGACCTAGATTACGAATACAAAATTTGGAAAAATTTACTCTCTCACTACAAGAACGAGCTAACTATTATTGAAGGACGTTTGGCAGAACTGGATGGAAACCCTCCTCTTATCTCAAGCAAACAACTTGATCAACATAAAGAGTTTATTGAAAGAGGCATCACGAAAATGAAAATTCAAGAAGAGGAAATGACTGCTTACATTAATGATTTCCCTATTTCTAAACAGCATGAAATAGCTCAGTTTCATTTGTCAATTGAGCGGGACGTAAATGAAATTAAAAAGCAACAAAGTACATTTTTGACTATTTTGAGTAAGGTCCAAATTGGAACTAATTAGAATTATTACTACAAATTAAAGCCATGGGAAAAGAWCGYGAAATTGAATACACAAATGACGAAATAACAATCGTTTGGAAACCGAATCTATGYGAGCATGCAGCTGTTTGCGTGAAAACACTGCCGAATGTGTATAAACCGAAAGAGAAACCTTGGATCACTATTGAGAATGCAACAACGGAAGAACTGATTGCTCAAATAAAACAATGTCCATCGGGAGCCTTAAGCTATCGCGAGAATAAAAAGTAGGTGTGTGAACACCGTACAGCAGTAAAACTTAGTAGAACCTGTAAATCAACGCTGTTTAATATATCCTGGTGCGTCTTCCGATAGTTTGAAAATCCATGTATAGTAACCCACGAAATGCGAATCGAAAAAGCTTTTCTTTTTGTAGAGATCATCGGGAATGAACGCTCTGTTTTTACTTTTTAATCCACGTGCTTTGGTTTGCGGAGCAATTCCATCTAGGAGGCAAGGTGATTTGAACTTATTCTTATTAAAATCACTTCCGTATTGCCAAATTTCATCCCATTCCGACATCTTTACTTTTCCTGCTTCAGCATTCTCTGGAGCGATGATGTAAAATCCGCCAAAATTGATCTTTCCCCGTAGTTCATCAATAATTCCCAATGAATATGCGTACCCCATTGAGTGTGCAACGATGTACAAAGTATCATCCATTGATTTATTCGGAATTTCATTGAGCATCTGGTACAAGTTTCGTCCCGCAATTCGACCATTCATCTTTCGCTCCGCGAATCCTTCAGTATTCGATGTTAGATTAAATGATTTGTAGGTCATTTCTCCTTCAACATTTTGACAAATATGTCGTTTTGGATTTTTACATCTCTCCGGGTAGTTCTGCGAGAGCGTAGTAAAATCAACTAGACTTCGATGATTGGAAGTCTCAACAGAAAAATGTCCATCAGCATAAAACGTTTCCCCGGGATTTATTCTCGCTTGAAAACGTTTGTTCATCTCATTCCATGACTTCCAGTAGTTGTACCGATCGTTATCATAGATCAAATTGTTCGAGTTCTGATGTTCCAAGCCCTTTTTTAGGATCGAATCAAATGTCGCTTCAAAGGAATTTCCATTTGCTGTAGGACGATAACCATTTACAAAAAGTAGAATCCGTTTCCTTGGATTTGGTAAAGTGATTTTCGGTGTGATCTCGACCCTCAAGTGATTAAACACTCGCTGTCTTTTTATTTTTTCACCCTCTAAGTAATTGATGACAATGTAATGGCTTTCCGCTTTTTCGGAGTAGCCTTTAGTCGAAACAATTAAGGAGTCCGAATCTTTGATAAACTTATAGTAAACCTCATCGTTTCTCTTGTACTGGTTGAAGTAGAGCACGTTTTTTCTGCGCTTGAGCATCCACTTCCCTTTCTTCTTCACGAAAAGTTCTGAGCCAAGCTTGGGTTCAGCAAGTACTTCGGGCTTCATTCCCTTCTCTATTTCCAATCGCATTTGTTTCATTGAAGCATCCTTCATTTCAGTGACTTGTCCACCTTTCAATTCGAAGATCCGATACCCTCGGTTGACAAGAAAAAATGACTGATACACTAAGAAAAGGAAAAGACAGAATATTCCAATATTTGCTCCAAACCTCAGCAATCCTGACCGATTTCTCAACCTGCGAAACAGCGTTTTCCGAAAAAAGTAAACGCTAATAAAGACGAAGAGCAAGACACCAAAATGGATGGAATTTATTCGGTAGGAAAAGATGGAAAATAATGGCTTGAAGAAGATGCTTGTGATATTTTGATGGTAGGAATAATGATTCCGTTTGAATGGCATTTTAAGTTGGGTAAAGAGTCGACCATTCTTTGAAACGATTTCGCCTCGCTTGTTCTCTTCCCAAAAGTAATACGCAATTAATCCACCATTCGTCCGTACATCTTCGTAATCATCATACAGTGAAAAAGCATGACAATTTCTATGGATAGACTCCCATTGATCATTCGTTAAGCTAGTTCCGGTTCCAGCATCCATTAGATTCTCTGTTGAACCTATCTCTGGACCATCATCTAACCAAGTTGACAGCAAGGCACCAATACTTGACCCAAGTTGCTGAGCGATGTTTCTATGAATTCCTGGTTGATCAGAAGGTTTGCCTTTCACAAATGACATGGCTTTGTTCAGAACCGTGTAGCCATCAATTTTTTCGTTTACAAAACCCGGAACGATAAATACATAGTAAGCGGATTTGTTTGCGCTGTAATTTTGGTTAAAATAATACTCTCTCAAATCATGCATTTGATCCGTGTATCGATCAAAATCAGTACTTGGATTATCGAGTAATTTCTTTGGTTTAATCTCGTCATGTTCAAAGACTGGTTCGATTGTGACATTCACCTGTAATTGAGCCTGTCCAAATATTGAATTTAGGTACGCACTTAAATCTTCACCATCTAACTTCGTCTTGACAAACGGTACAACAATAACGTCGACATCATGATACCAGTAGACTTTCGCATTCAATTGTGCGATGATCTCTCCATTTTGAGACAGTACCACAAGAGAATAATCATCGACTCTTGCGGGGAGGGTTAAAATAGCCGTATCCAATAAGATTGACGATTCCTGGACCTTCAATTGAAGCGAATCAATATAGAACTCAATGGTAGACCTCTCCTCCACAGGGATATCCTTCCATAAAAAGCCAATCTCGGTTGGTGAATTCTGTCTTACCGAAAGAAATGGAACCACGATTTTAGTTGAATCTTCATTCAAAATAGATTCATAGCGATCATTCCATTCGATGTGCTTGGAGTAATCAAAATGCGTTGTAGAATCCAACTGAACGAATCGTTGCGCGAATGAAATAGAGCAGAACGAGAACGTAAAAAGCACAAGAGAAAGTACTTTCCAAGATCTTGACGTATTTTTCATTCGAGTCATCATTGGCGCAAAGATAATAAGCTGAATTCGATTAAAACCTGTGCTTAGATTTTTAATCCAACTCAGGTCAATAAGTTGAGAACGCAAAAAAGACCCACACAGAGGTGCAGGTCTTTAAAATGTATGTTAAATATTTTAGTGTCTCTCTACCGAAGGCTTGCAACAAGCTGGTAACTTTTCAATAGCTGCATCAAGGGCCTTTACCTCATCAGCGGCGTATCCAGCAGCGGCGATTTCAGCCTTGATTTCATCAAGGTTCACTGTTTTCGTTTTGTATCGAACTGTTACGATTTTCGTATCGTTGTCTAATTCGGCAAACTTTACTCCTTTAAGGTAGTTAAGTGCATCTTCAATTCTTCCTTTACAATCAAAGCACTTGGCAGAAGTTTGGATTGATACTTCCTCTACTTTTTTCAATTCTTGAGCACTCACGCCATTCGCGATAAATGCTAATACAAATAAGATGATTACTTTTTTCATGTCTTTATTATTTAATGCTCTTTCTCGAGCGTTTTATCAATTTGTTATTTCAACTAATGCAAAGCACATGCCAGCACGTGTTTACGGTCTATAATTTAGTAGGCAAAGTTACAAAAATGCCTTTTATTCATTATTATCTACATTTCCTCTTTTTTCGGCTGTTCGATTGAGAAACGGAATCCAGCGTATATGTTCATTCCAACAACAGGCGCCCATACTCGCGTAGCATCAAACGTTGAACTGAAAGGGTTTTCTGCATCGATAATTGGATTTCTTTGTGTGTAATTACCCAAATTCTCACCACCAACATAGAACTCCCACTTGTGGAAGACATGTGTTATTTGACCGCTAACCATTGAATAAACTTGGCTAAATCCATCTGATGTAATTCCTCCTCCAGGTAATGCATTTTGCGGTAAACGGGATTCACCAAAAACAGATACTGTTCCATCAACAAGCCATCTTTTGTTTCGTGATTTGTAGCCAAGATTGAAGAATCCACGGTGCGTCGGAACCATCACTTTCGATTGAAGAATTCCTCCGTACATTGCTTTCACGTCTAACCATTTGTAGGCAAATCTGAAATCAAATCGTTTTCCTGCAGAATATGCCAACTCAACCTGAAGACTGTTGGAGTACGAAGTTCCATCCAAAGATGTGAATACAATCGCATTGATGTTTGCATCACGATCGACAATCATTTGATTTTCAAATTGGGTATGGTAAAAATCCGCTGTTATCGATCCTGCGTTTTTCCATAGTTTGAAACGCTGAATGACACTTCCTCCGACATTCCACGAAACTTCTGGACTAATTGTATCTGGAGCAATCCACGATCGACCTGTTGCTAAAAGCGAAACATTATCGATCATGTAATTTGGAACTCTCCATCCTTTTCCGATTGTTCCACGAAGATCCAAGCGTTCTGTAACAGCATATTTCAAGTGCAATCGAGGGGCATATTGAAAACCATAAATATTGTGATAGTCACCTCTCAATCCAGCAACTGCTGAAAGTCGGGCTCCAGAGTACGTGTATTCACCAAAAACACCTGGCACAATTTCCAAGCGATCATCATTCAGTGTATCCATTTGTTGTTTGATGTCACTGTAGACTCCACTGGCTCCAACTTTGAATTTATGTGTTGAATTGTTGATGATTCCATCGTAGATTGCATTCACATAACCACGTTTCTCTGTTCCTTTGAATTGACGCATTCCAAAAGTTGCGTCAACTGTTTGGTATTTCGCATTGTATACTATACCAATTGAATGCAGTGGTTTTTTGAGGAAAAATCCCGTTTTCGCAAAAACATCAATGTGTCTAGAATCGATGAGTACCCCGTACGCCTCCGTGAAATTTGTTCCTCCGAAGCTCGTTTGTCCACCCAATCGTTGGTCCCAATATGCATTAAACCCAAGTTTCGCTTCCATCTTCTTTCCTTGGTACTTGTAGCGATTGAAAAAAGCCAAGTTCGAACCGTTTGGAATATCTCGAAACCCGTCATTGTTCTCATCAACCACAAGAGGAACAATTGAGGCATGTGCAAACCAACCTGAACTCCACTTCTTTCCTATTCGAAAGCCTGAATTCATATTGACTTCAGCACGACCAAAACGATTGACGTAACCATTCAGGTATAATCGTTCCATTTCATTGGGCTTCTTCAATTCGATGTTGACTAAACCAGCCATTGACTCATAGCCATTGACAACATTTCCTGTTCCCTTGGTGATTTGAATTGACTCAACCCACGTTCCAGGCATGGAGTTAAGACCAAACGAACTTTCTAAGCCTCTCAAGTATGGAATATTTTCGAATTGAATCTGCGTATAAACACCATCCAATCCCATCATTTGAATTTTCTTCGCACCAGAAACAGCATCTGTAATGTTGACATCCACTGAGGCATTCGTTTCGAACGATTCAGAGAGATTACAACATGCTGCTTTCTTCAATTCATCTGAAGAAATATTTTCAACATGTAACACCTTCAGTCGAAGAATTGAGTGTGCCGATCTTTTGGCAGCAATAATTATTTCAGGAAGTAATTGATCTGAAAACAATGTAATCTGAAATCCTGCGAAGCGATCTTTCTTTGTGACAACGACTGTATCAGAAACGAATCCAATTGCCGAGATCACCATTGTATCGGGAAGAATTTTCGGAAGAATTAGATCGAAGGTTCCATCCTCTTCAGTATATGCGCCCTCTCTAGATTGGATGAGACGGACCTTTGCATTGTAGATAGGATTTTTTTGAGTTGGATCAGCAGAGTGACTGAAAACAACTCCTTTTACTTGGGCATTTACTCCATTTAAGCACGCTAAAAATGCGAGACTTAGAATTATATATTTCATGATTATTTGAATCTATTTGTTTATTAAAAAAGTAACTGATTCCGGTTCCGATGGTTATCGGGGTTGGAACATCACTCTTTATCAAATGATCCAAATTTGAGATAGGCTGCGCTCGACACTCCTCTTTTTTGGAGGTGGATTTGCATAAGTGTGTACTGTTGTAGATTCCTCATTTAACTCAAACTCAATAAGTGAAGTTGGTTGAGGAGAATAATAAATTGGAATAAATGGAGCGCTGATTTTCTGGAAATAATCTAACTGAACTTTGAAGTGTTTGAGCTCATCGCCACAACAATCATCGTCTTCTGTTTGATCCGAAGTACAGCATTCAGGTTTGTCGACATGCGACTTTTCGCAATGCTCACTATTATCAGCTGCGACAAAATAAGATACAAAAGTTCCATCTTCCTCGCAGGTATGCAAAAACACATTTACGCCAATGCTTCCAATCAACAGAAACAGGGCAGAAATGCATAAGATGAAGCCTTTCGGTTTTCTCATGATGTAAAGATATAATATCTTCTTGAAACTATTTGATCAAGATTTTGGTCATTCTTGAAATGTTTCGACTAATTTTGTAGTACAAAACGATCAATATGAAAGTTCCAGTTACTGTATATGCCGAAATGACTCCTAATCCATCTACGATGAAGTTCGTAGCGAACAAGCATCTCTTGAGTACTGGTGACTCAGCAGAGTTTCAATCAATGGCTTCGGCAAAAGGATATTCTCCATTAGCGGAAGAATTGTTCTTATTGCCATTTGTAAAGGGTGTGTTCATTGCTTCGAACTTTGTGACGATTACAAAAACTGACAACCTTTCTTGGGATTTTATCACCATGGAATTGCGTGAGTTTATTCGTAACTGGATATTTGAAGGAAAGGAAATTTTGATAATGATGCCTCCAAAAGAGGCTCCAGTATCTGAAGAAGCTGATGCTGCACCGAAAAAAGTGTACGCTGCATCTGAATACGATGATGCAATTTGCGATTTATTGGATGAATATGTTCGTCCAGCTGTTGCGAATGATGGAGGTGCAATTGACTTTAGAGGATTTGAAGACGGAGTTGTAACTGTTGTCTTGAAAGGTTCATGTTCAGGTTGTCCTTCAAGTACAGCTACGCTGAAAGGAGGAATTGAGCAAATATTGATGCAACATTTACCAGAAGTAAAGGAAGTTGTTGCTGAGAACGGATGATTTTATTCTGTATTCAATAGGCTACGTCCTTTTGATTAATCATCCCAGAAACTCTCTTCTTAACTTTTTCCCATCGACGAAAAAAGAGAAAAAGCACTGATTTTGAAGAAAAAGTCTAGTGCGGCTTTAGCTCTCTTCGTCAAACTTCTTGAAACGTGATGATTTCAGTGATCGCTTCATTGCATCCCGCGCTTCTTCAATTACTCGCTCGTTTCAATTTGTTCTCCTTACTCGTTAAAGATGCACGTTCAAATGATCACATTCTTTGGTCATCAAACTAGGACATTTGCTTAGGATATAAAAAGAAGTGCCTTGTGAAGCAGAGCTGCGTGACGGGGTTCAAGATTACATATCTAGCGTAGCAAGAATACTCTAATCAATCCTAACTCAACTAATTTCGAGCATAAAAAAAGGGACTTCATTTCTGAAATCCCCCTGTATCTTCTATTTGTTTTCTAGGAAAAACTCATTGAAAGAAACGGTTCGTGAAATTTATTCTGTCAAGTTATTATATCCAAGCGAATTGGGCGTCCAAGTCTTCTTTCTTGATCCATTTCCCCATTTTCTCGAGAAGTAATGCTTTCAACTCTTCTTCCTTGTAAGCATCTTTCTCTTTCACCTTTGGTATTAACACTTCTAGAGGAGGCTCCATGGCTTCCACTCGCTTCGCAAAATAGACGATACTTCCATCTTCATTCGCAAAACCAAGTATCGCTCCAGGAAGACCATCGAATCCTTCAGGACCAATTGATGGAACTAAGTCTACCGTAAACCATGCGTAAAGCCGTGTGCTATCATTTATTTCCAACATCGATTTTCGACATATGTAACCGGCAATTTTTCGTTTGCTTTCGGTCACTTTCCACACACGTGGTTTCAATGTATCTTTCACAGTCATTGCAGAGCCCATCATGTTCATCATTACAACTCTTTCATTCTGAAAGAGATTCTTGTAAGTTGAATTTTGAGGTGTCAACATCTTCATCATTCCCTTTTCTACTTCGTCACTTTCAATTGGAATAAACGCAGACAAGGAATCGTTAAAATACAGCGCAAAACTATCGATGTTCCATGTCACATCATCATCCAAAAAGGGTTGAACACGTGGGTTATCCTTGAACATCTTTTTTAGGTTCATCTTTCTATGAAAAACTACCTTTCCTGACGTCATTTGTGCAAACGATGCTGTAGCGATTAAAACTACAACTGCTGTTGCTATACTTTTCTTAATGCCATTTAAAATCATCTTCTTTCGCTTTTCGGTTGTTAAATCGCAATGTTGCTTTCAATAGGAAATACCTTGAAATAATTGTTGTACGGTAATCTGTCACAACATTTCCATTGATCTCTCTTCGTGCATTGATGTTTTGATTCAAAATGTCGTTTCCAACAATTGAGATCATCAAATTTTGTGTTTTTAAGAATTTCTTGCTCACTTCTGCATTCAAGACAAAGAAGCTAGTGCTAAAGAATCCTCCTCCTGGCTGTACGTTACGTGTGAATGTCCCATCAGTTCCAATTCCCCATCCATTTGGCAACCTCAATGTGGCATACCCTCCATAATTCTCAATTGAATAAGGAGTTGTAGTTCCGTTTAATGAACTCACTGCATTATTGAATGAATAGCTGGTATTGATTCCAAATTCTAATGAGTCACCAAAGAAGTTGAAATCGATGTCTAGTGCTGGAGTGATTCCATAGTTGTTCGTTACGTTTTCCTCTCCAAGAATATAGCTTGTAAATCGATTGTATGATGCGTTTAATTGAGGTCTGAATTCAATTTTACGACCCAAAATCGGGATTCCAGCACCACTGTATAAGTATGTCGATACATTACCATCAACGTTTATCGTTCTTGAAATTGTTCTTCCATAAATATCATAGTCAGTTTCCGATGAGAAGGCATCATTCGTAAGACTTCCATAGGCCCCAGCATAAACGTACCTTCCGCTTAATGCACTCCAGTTGTTGAATGAAAGATTCAGGCTGTGCGCATAAGTAGGTTTCAAGTCAGGGTTACCTTCTTGACGTCTATTTGGATTTGTATTATCTTGAACAGGCTGCAAATCATTGATTGACGGTTGTGCTGAACTTGTTCGGTAATTCACATTGAAACGCTTGCTCATACTTGGCTTAAACGAGTATCTGAATTGAGGTAAAACATTGTCGAAGCTCTGCTTGATAACATTCTGTGAGATTCGATTTACATTTTCTATTCCAATATTTCTCACACGAATGGTTCCGTGAATCGTATGCTTACTTGATTCATAAAGAAGTCCAACTCCAACACGGTGCTGCTGACGTGTATTATCAAAAACATTAGAGAAGACTGTACTTGTATCGGTGAACAACCCAGTAACTTCGTTTTTATCTAAGGTTAAACGATTTTGATCGCTGAAACCATATTGATAGAGGTATTCAATTTCCAGTTTTAATTTTTTCGCAATCGGTTCGATGTAGGTTATCGTTCCATAGTGGTTGGTATTTCCGTTATCGTTGATTTTCGATTGAACCACAGAATCGTTTTCGGCAGTTGTAGAATAGTAATTTGCTCTAGAATCCAGCGACCCGTCCGTATTGTTTTTATCGTAAGAAAGGTCATATCGAATTTCTAACTCACGCTTTTTCTTCATGAATTTACGATTCAACCTTGCATATCCATCTACTGAATATCCTTTCGAATCGTTATCTGACTCAATGAATGTTCCGAGTGTTTGAGAATTGTTTGAATCAAAGAACTCAGAAATATCTGTATTTGTTGTTCGCCCTTGATCAAAACGAATCGAAGGTTTGATCTTGAACGTTGTCAATGAATCAATTTGTGTTTCAAAATTAAAATTGATGCGATGCGATTGGCTTTCTGTGATATTTCGAGTTGAATCATCTGTTACATAAGATGTATCCGTTAAGAAATATTGCGAACGACTTGCCGACGTTGCATCTAGGTAGTTGTTGTAATATGAATAGTTGAATCCAATTTTGGTCTTATTGTTTTTTCCAATTTTATCAGAAAAGTAGATTCCCGCCATTAAGGTTTGAGGAATCCCTCCTGTGTTACCGGATGCACCAGGATTCCAACGACTTCCTCCACCAGATTCATTTTCAAGTCCGAATTTTTTCATGTCACCCCAACCGAAATTAGATCGTGGTGTATTTGATCCCAATGCGAAGATTGATATTTTTTGAGCGCCATTGAACTTATTCAATAGTAACTCTCCTTCATAAAAGGGGCTTGTCCCAATTTCGTTATTATTTCCTATTGGGGTGAGTGCAAAATCTGAGGCTCCGGTTATTCGTCCGAAATATCCCTTCTTGGCACTCTCCTTCAATTTCAGATCGAGGACCTTGATTTTTTCATCCGATCCACCTATTCCATCTTCATTCTCTTTTTCGTAGATCTGAACTTCAGCAATTCCATCAGCTCCAAGGTTCTTCGTTGCGATCGTTGGATCTGATCCAAAAAACTCATCTCCATCCACAAGAACTTTACTAATCTGTTCTCCTTGAGCAGTGATTTTCCCGTCTTTATCAACTGTAAGTCCAGGAAGTTTTTTCAATAAGTCTTCAACTACAGCTCCTTCATGCGTCGCAAATGAATCTGCAACGTAAACCAATGTATCTCCTTTGTAATAAATTGGGTCTTTGTAGGCGTAGATCACTACTTCTTCGATGTCCTGCATTCCCATTGGCATAATAATCGAAGGAATAACAATCTCTTTGTTTTCTGCGTGACCTAAGATGTAGTATACCTTCTCATCAAAGTCTGAATGATCGATTGTCAGTGCAAAGGTATCAGCTGGAAAGCCTTTTAATTCAAACTCACCATTTTCATCTGTTCGTGTGAACCCCAATAAAACTGAATCTTTCATTCGCACGGCCATTGCCATTGCATTATGAAGAGGGATTGTCCCCGTGGAATCGAAAACGGTACCTTTTACATTCATCTCTTGAGACCAAGCGAAGGATGTAACAAAAAAAGAAGCGAACAATAGAAGTGATTTCCAATTTTTCATAACAGTCGAAATTTATCCGAAGTACAAGTATACGGACGTCCCTAGACTGAATCTTGGAAAAAGGGTTAATTGGTTAAATTCTTAGGTTGAGAGGATTTTGCACAATGGCAACTACACCCTTGACTTATTTCTTGCCTACTGCAATAAGAATCTGTTCCGAACCTCCACCTTCTTTAATCGTTTGGAAATTCACAACTAGCGGTGTTCCAATCATTTCAGACTCTTTGGCTCGAAGTTCCATAATGAGAGGCGTAACTTGTTGGACAATTAGCGCTGAGGAATATCCTTCTTTGCTATCCTCTCCAACCACAAGAAATTTAAATCCATCCATGTCCACAAACCCTTGATAGGTCGTTTCGAACTCTTCTGTTTGATTGATGATTCTGAATGCACGGTCCGAACTACAATCGTGGCTTCCTGTAACCATGAATTGTTCTTGGTTTAGAGCATCTTCGAATTGCGCTGTTCTTCGCTTAGTTACTTTTACTTTTTCGTCTTTGTCGTAGTAAGAAAGCAATTCCACAAAGTAAGAACTGTCTCCAACGCTTTCTTGAAAGAATTGTTTGGTCGCATATTTATGTCCGTCTTTGAAATAAAAGTGATTCGAAAAAACGGCATCCGATCCTGCGGGTGCAATTCGTTCGACCATCTTAAGAATTCTACTTGAATCATCCAATGACATCATTACCTCTGTCCATTCTACTTGATTGTTGATCGTTCTCGAATAGTAAAGACTGTTTGCAATACTCAAAGAATCATTGAAATCTAGGTAGTTCAAGTATGCTTCACCCTCGATATTTGCTTTAGCAACGACACTTGGTGTAGGTTCATCATTATTTTTTTCATTTTTTGTTGATGTACAGCTAGCGCCAAAAAAAAGAGCTATTGCCATTACTACTAGAAGGTTGACGTATCGAATCATGTGTTTTTGTTTACTTTAAAATGTATTGGAACATAAAAGTAACAAGAATTGATGGTATTTTCTTGCAGGGTGTGAAAAGAATCAGTATATTTGCACTCGCTAAACGATCGAGTTTAGAATATATCGCGGGATGGAGCAGTTGGTAGCTCGTCGGGCTCATAACCCGAAGGTCGTAGGTTCGAGTCCTGCTCCCGCTACAAAGGAAACATTAAGTTTTCATCAAAAAGACTTCCGAAAGGAGGTCTTTTTTGCGTTTATGGTGTTAATATTTAACAAACGCTCGTTGGATTATCCATAGCAGTGCTTCTGTGCTTCCTTGCGGGTTACCCTCTATTCACCTAACCTGAACAAAACACCCCTCAAAAATCGAATGTTCCTCACACCCAAAAAGTTTAAAATTCATACTCTCACCTTTTCTAAAAAAGGTCTTGTTAAAAGAAATAGTCGAATAATCTAAGTGAGAGCATTCAACTTTACTAATATACCTATCACAACCATTATACTCAACAATGATGAATTCACAATCACTTGGCTCTATCATCAAACTTGTGTCATAAACCCTTTTCATATGATCTGGGTGCAAATATCCATATATGATTTTCAAAGAATCTGATAAAACTTCATATCTAGAATACGGTCTTGTATCTTCATCTAGTTTATTGACACACTCTACGACTTCCTTAGCTGTTCCATTAAGTGTATGATTGCAACTACTTATCATGAGGGGTGCTACCAGAATACATACCCCAATTAAGTACCTTTTACTATTCGATTTTTTTGTGTTTTCCAAAATTCCGTGTTTTTTTATTAGATTCTGTATAACATTCAGCTTCAATAAAGCCCCATTCATTTCCTGCCTTAATATTTTTAACACTTCGGTAGTACTCTTCATCTGTTATCGTATGCTGCCTGACACTATTTAGTAGTGTCTGAAAGTTTGTATTCCAACCATTGAACAAGGTCAAAATTAATTATCGCGTTCCGTTCAAAAGAGTCTTTTTTCAAATCTAAAAGAGTTCTTTGATACTTCCTCAAGCTATCTG
>NVXP01000109.1 GCA_002733985.1 Fluviicola sp.
CCAAGTGTATTTTTGTCTAATACAATTGTGCAAGGGGATTCGATTCGTATCGAGATGTTATTTAAGCATCCTTTTATGGAAGGTCATGCTTTGATGTATGACTTACATTATGAGATAGATGATGTGAAGTATTCGCCCGATTCACTGAGTGTAGATTATTTTAAACATCAGATTACGATTATAAGACCCGATCAAGATAAATTCAAATTATCCGTTTACGATGGCACAGAATTGATAGGTAATCATGTTATTACAATGGGAAAATCGCAGAACTTAGTTCATATTGAGCAATCAGAAATTTATACGTATGTCCTTTATTTTAGTGACTATGATACTGTTTTTCCTTGTACGATAACAATGGATGGTAAGTCGTGGGTATTGGTGTACCTCCTTTAGAGAGGATTATGAATGTCTGAGATGGACACTAGTGTTCCGATTAAAGGAACAGTCAATTTTAGCCCAATAACCAGTCTTATGTTAAACTAGTTAGGCTTATTCTCAGGATTTCGACTTGTATGAAAGACTGCATCGATATAAATAACTTGACCGACTTTTTCGTATAGTATTACAAATGGAAATTTCTTAATTGGAATTTGTCTGTGATATATCATTTCTTCAAAACCCTCAGGAGTCTTTTTTATAGAATCAAGAGTTTTTTCGAATGCTTTGAAAAACTTTTCTCCTAGTCCTGTCTTTTACCGCTCATACCAATCGTAAGCATCGGCAATTTCAATTTTCGCTCGATCTCCAATTTCGATAGTAAATGATTTTTTCATTCTTAAAAGAACTAGACAGCTTTCCGATTTTCAGCAAAATCTTTAACATCATCCCAACTATGGGTTTGCGTCTTTCCGCTTAATCGATCAGACCTTCGTTCTTCAAGAATTGCCAAGTGTTTTTCTGTGAGTACAAATTCATTGTTGTCCTCTTTCACGAACTCAAGAGTACGCAAGAAGTCCAACAATGCTTTAGCTTTATCGTTTGAATCGTCGATATGAAATGTATGTAACATATATCAAAGATAACGTGAAAACTACTAAAATCATACGTCTAGAAATAAACATTGGGGTTAACCTCCTTCGCAAAACTCAGTCAGGTTGGTTATTAGGTCTTCTCTCTTTCATTCCTTTTGTTTCACAAAATATAAAAGCAAGTGTAAACTTCGTACAAAATTCGTCCGACAAAGCTGGGCGTTTTTGGTCACTTGCTTTTAGCGTTTCGGTGCACCAAATACTTTTCATTCCTTCCTCTTTTTCTCAACATATTTGAACAACCAAAAATCGATATAATTAAGAATTGAAGAACAAGAAACTTCTTTATTCACTTTTAACAAACGTAAATTGTCTATTACTTTTTTTGAGTATTCTTCTCTACTTGGGCTTGACAAAACACGATCAATAAGCGTGCACATATATTCGTAGTCGAAAACCATTTTAGCAATATAGATATCTCTAATTTTTGCACGAAGATTAAATTGTTTCCGCTGTTCTTTTCGATACTTGTTTACAATTTCATTATTCCATTTTTTGGCATTCTTATAGTCACTTGTGACAAGAAAGTAATTTGCAATTTGTTCAAGAATTCGGAGGTCAAACTCAAGTGAGATTGTTTTCCTTAAGCCCTTATATTGCTCAATTAATAATTTGATATCTAACTTTAAATCGCTTCCAATTGATGCTTGAACCCAATTCAAATAACAAGATCGTTCACTATATTTGTTCTTGAGGCTTTTGTGCTTTTTCTCGATTTCTTTCATAACATTACTACAGTGGATGTATCTTTTCTGATCATTAGAAAAGATGAAGGAAAGAGCAGCCATAAAGTGAGTGTCCAGAATTTGAAAAGGCAAACGTTCAAATTCGTGACGATTTTCTTCAATTGTAGCGATAAGTAATACTGAAGTAGTCACGCATTCAGGATCCTTGTTGGTTAATTGAGAGACCAATTGATGACGCATTTTATAATATTCTCCAGAACGATTACTTTCAATTGCAATCGTAGGAAATGTCTTTGGAGTAAGGCTATGAGATGACGTGTTAAGACCAGCCATCACTTCGTAAAATCGTGTTTTTTGACGATAGTAATAGTCATTCTTAAGTTGATATGAGCTGTACTCTTTCATAATGGTCTTCAGTGCCTGACGGTATTGCTTTTCAGGCAAGGAAAACTGAAGAATGTCCACTTGTAGCAACAATAGTTCTTGCAAGAAGTTGAACCGTTCATGGTTAAGCATAATCGGTTTTAAGTGATTAATCTTCTTTAAAGCTTGATCAAACAAAAATCGAGATTTCAAAATTTCAATTTCACTCAAGCTATTTCTCAATTCGATTTCAATTGACTGTTTGGAACCGTTCAGGGTAAGCTGCTTCAATGTGAATTCCTTGAGTTGAAACAATAAAATTGCAATGTTCTTTCCTGACAGATTTAAACGCTCTGCAATTTCACGCTGACCGAATCCTCGCTTTTGTAGAGAATAAACGTTGAAAAGTTGCTGCTTTCCTAATGACTGAAGACGTTGAGAAATCATTTTCTTTTCTCCGCGAGATAGTGTAGATAATAAGGACTCGGATTCGTTCATATAGAATAAATAAATGAATACATAGTTACCCTAAAAATAAGACAATCAAGTAGCTTTCTGTTTTTATACAATATTTAAATCATAAAATATTAATTGCTTATACATAGATCTTCTCATATTTTTGAAATCAGAAAAAGCAAGTTGGAAGTAATGGTACCAATGTTTAAGCACTATGAAATAAAGCAGAGGTTAAAAATTGTTGATAGCACATGGTTAAAACACTCAGAATCTATATAGGAAAAGGGTTTCTAATTCTTAGTCTTCTTATCATAAATCACCTTTCTTGTTTGGGGCAAACATATGGTCAAGATCTCTCTCTTCAATTGAGTGCCTCTGTTCAATCTGGAGAAATTTCCTTAAACTGGATCAACGACGGTACAGCTTCAGGCTATATAATTTACCGAAGGTTAAATCCGACATCCTCTTGGGGAACACAAATCACTTCGTTATCCAGTACAACAACGAGCTATGTCGATAACACCATAACAGATGGGTACATCCATGAATACAAGGTGGTTAAAGAAGGCGTTGATAAAGCCTATGGTTATATCTATGCGGGACATGAACGTCTTGAAATAGTGAATAGAGGAATTATGATTATTGTTGTTGAAAACACCTACCAAGGAAACTCGTTGTTTGATACTGCAATCCAACAGACCATCGAGGATATAGAAAATGACGGATGGATCGTGGAACGATTGAACGTGAATCAAAATGATGCGGTTACTGCTGTTAAAAATGATATTAGTTCGCTGTACAATCAGAACCCTACTGAAACAAGGGCAGTTTATCTAATTGGACATGTTCCTGTACCTTACTCTGGGTTATTAAATCCAGATGCTCACCCTGATCACTTAGGAGCATGGCCAGCAGATATTTACTATGCAGACATGGATGGTGTTTGGACAGATGTATCAATAAATGATAACACTTCTGCATCTCAATCGCGTAATCACAATGTGCCTGGAGACGGAAAATTTGATCAATCTATTATCCCTTCAGCACTTGAACTTGAGCTTGGTCGAGTAGATTTTGCTAACATGAGTTCATTTTCTGACTCAGAAGAAACACTTCTAATTCGTTACTTAAACAAAGCTCACCTCTACAAAACGAAACAGTTCAGTGCCATGGACCGAGCGTTGATTGACGATAATTTTACAGCTTATGATGAAGGATTTTCTTCAAGCGGATATCGCAACTTCTCTCCTATGTTTACCGCTGCGAATGTTAATAACACAAACGACTTAAGGTCTACAACCGCGACTGATAGTTATATGTGGAGTTATGGTTGTGGAGCGGGATCGTATACAAGCTGTTCAGGGATTGGGAACACCTCTGATTTCGCAGGAGACTCTCTACAAACAATTTTCATGATGCTATTCGGAAGCTATTTTGGGGACTGGGACAGCGATAATAATGTTTTACGAGCATCCATTGCTCAAGGACAAACATTGAATGCAATGTGGGCTGGACGTCCTCATTGGAGTGTACACCACATGGCACTTGGGGAACACATCGGTTATTCAACCCGCCTGACACAAAACAATCAATCAAACTCTGGGTATTTTGGAAGCACACTTCCGTATTTTGATAATTGGATACACATTTCTTTAATGGGAGATCCAACTATGCGTATGCACTATGTTTTACCTCCAACAAACTTAGTCGTGGTGAATAACAATGATGTCGCGGATTTATCATGGACAGCGAGTCCAGAAGCTACCATTGGATATAATGTTTACCGATTAGCTCCGAGTTTGGGGTACTATGAAAAGGTAAATACTTCTATTGTCACAGGAACAACTTTCAGCGATAATACTGTCTCAGCTGGAGAAGACATAACGTATGTAGTGAAAGCTGTAGAATTAAGAACGACTGCTAGCGGATCATATTTTAATGAAAGTTTGGGGATTCGAGACAATGAGCTCTTCACTGTTGGTCAGCAATATCTCTCAACAGTGAAACCGAAAATAGCTCCAAACCCTGTAAATAATCTACTATTTATCAGTGGTGGAGAAGCCCTAAATTATATTGTTTACGATGTCAGAGGCAAGATCGTATTAAAAGGAGAAAAAGAAAATAGTATTGACTTCAGTCAGCTTGAACTAGGGAGTTATTACCTATCGCTCATGGACAATTTTGGCGGAATGACACGATTTAAGTTAATTCATAATTAAAGGATACACGGCCGACTACTACAAACCAAATCGTGATTACGGAAAAGGTGCGATAATTATCGCACTTTTTCTGTTTTTTATCTTGCTAAATACCAACGTATACTGCACGACGAAACGGCAATCTGCCATCTTCTTTTTGTCTGTTCAAGGGGAAATAAACGCCCTGTAGGACGTCCGGTAGCATTGGTCAAACGTTCCACACTGCAGCGCTTGACTCCGCACCCTGCGACCAAAAGTCTTCCAGAACACATCCTCATGGTTTTCGATGCTCAACAGTATTGCACTGATGGTACTAAATACTCATAAGATTCCAAGTTTGGCTATTTATTCCAGCTAATGTATCGCAAGTGTATTGGCATTCTACCATATATTATGGCTTTGAAACTCACACATTTACTTATGAAAAAGAACTTTACCCTATTGATTGTACTTATGTCCACTTTTGTGTCTTTTGCGCAGGACAGAGTTACTTTGATTGAAACTTTCACATCTTCGACGTGTCCCCCATGTAATCCTGCAAATGTCCATTTGGAAGGACTCCTTGCGGCAGCACAAAATGACTATAAGCAGGTTTCATTGAAATATCAAATGAGTTGGCCTGGAAACGGAGATCCCTATTATACAGATGAAGCGGGGGTAAGACGAAACGTGTATGGAATATCGGGCGTTCCCGCAACGAGAATTGATGGTACAATTCAGTACAGTACAGGGAGTATTACTCAGGCCAATTTAGATAACGCTTACGCAGTTGTTCCTAAGGCAATAATAATAACTACATACTCTGTAGATGTTCTAAGCCAGACTGTTGATGTATCAGTTGATGTTGAAGCATTGGTAAACACCGATGCTGGGTTAAGATTGCATGTAGCTGTCTTCGAATACCTTACTGTTAACAATGTTGGAAGCAACGGAGAAACCGAGTTTGAGCATGTTATGAAAAAGATGTTGCCGGATGCACAAGGTTCTTTTATGCCAGCATTAGCTATTGGCGAACATTTCTATTATGCTGAAACGTACACCTTTAATGGTACCTACAGATTGCCGAATAGCGCAGTCGATCTAATAGATCATGCTATTGAGCATTCTGTGGAGGAATTTTCTGATCTTGGGATTGCAGCATGGGTTCAATTAGACGGCTCTGGATTTGAAGTGAACTCGCCAGCGGGCGTTGCTGGTCCTTATGCAATTGGAACCGCAAGTTTTGGAGGAGCGATTCCAACCACTCCAATGACACAAGATCTTGTAATTTTCGATGATAATACTGGCGACCCTTATGATGCTTGTGAACCCGCAGTAAATGCTGCTCAGTTAAATGGTAATATCGCAGTAATCCGTCGTGGTTCGTGTGAATTTGGTTGTAAAGCTGAAGAGGCTCAGAACGCTGGTGCTGTGGCCGTGGTCATTGTGAATAATGTTGCTGGAGGCCCAGTTACAATGGGAGAAGGAACGTGTGGGGTGAATGTCACAATTCCAGTTGTTATGGTTGGTCAGACAGAGGGTGAAGCTCTTATTACTGAAATAGAGGGTGGATCGACTGTTAATGCGACATTAGTTGATAAGGGATTAGAAGTTTATCAGGCTGGATACGGAGACATGTTAAGTAGTTTGGATGAAGATATCATCGAATCATCCGTGAAGATCTATCCGAATCCGGCTAGTGAGTCAGCTGTAGTTGCTCTTCGTTTGTCTAAGAGTCAAGATATGGTAATCGAGATTGTTGATATGACGGGGCAGGTAGTATCCTCTAGATTGGAAAAAAATGTTGAAGCAGGTAGAACATTTCATGAACTTAATACATCAATTCTTTCTAATGGAGTCTACACTGTGAAGTTATCTACTGGTTCTATGACGATTTCGAAAAGGTTAGTTGTTAGAAACTAATTGAATAGCAGACCTGAAAAGGAAACGATAGAAGAAAACTGATTCCTAAAGCTTGCTTGTAGTAAATGGTCTTCGTTCTTTCATTCCTTTTGTTTCACAAAACATAAAAGCAAGTGTAAACTTTGCACAAAATCTGCCCAGACCCGATAGCTATCGGGTCTGGGCGTTTTTGTTCACTTGCTTTTAGCGTTTCGCTACCCTTGTTTTGCTTGCCACAGTCATTCTTTCACTCAGTCGTTGCTTTTTTGTCCTCAAAAACTCCATCGCATCTTAATTTAGCTCACCTACTGTGTTGCCTGGGGCATGATTACAATTGAGAATAAACTCGATTCCATTATTGGCCATCTCTCAGGAAAACAGTTGCTCACTGAAAAATAAAACCTCCAGGATTTCTCCTAGAGGTCGATTCTTCTTATACGATCTGAATCATTTTAATGTTGCAAATGAGACTTGCGTAATTAAGCCCCCTTATAGGAGGCTTTTAATTATTTAAAAAAATAATATAGTTTTACTATTATAGTATATCAATTTTAACCTTCTAATAATTCAGAAAAAGTAGTTTCAATAATTTTAAGACTGTTTTCTGGACTTAAAGGCTCGTTCTTTTTGTTAAGTGTTATAACACCTTCTAGAGTCTTTTTGGTTATTTTATGACTATAAATTTCATTTTTATCCTTGTCAAAAACCTTTATATAAGCAACAACCCGTGGTTTAATGACACTTTTTTTGTTTCCAACCATAACAGGTTTCCCATCATTGGTTATATAAATGTCAATCTTTATAAATAAATCTTTTTTATTGTCTAAGGCTGCTTTCTTGAAAGTATTAACAGGCATTCCAGATAATCTACCACTTCCTCCAATGCTTTTTAACTCTTTACCTTTTTTATTTTTCTTATATATACAAACGGTATTTGCATTGAATTTTTCAGCGCATTTAGTCTCGAACATTTTTATAATCGAGTTTATCTGTTCTTCTGAAAGTGATTTTGACCAACTTACACTACCCAAGCTCCCTTCAGTAGTTAGTTCTGGAGCAATTTTAATGTTTACAGCGTATATAGCAGCTTCTTTCTTTTCTTTTTCATCTAATAATTCATTCGTAGTAGTTCCACTAGATGCGGATAAGGTTTCTACAAATGTCACATTTGCAATAAACAAAAACAGTAGTAGTTTAAAAAATAATTTCATGGTTGATAATTTTTAGAGTAAAAAAATAAATACTTCACTTAGTGGGGCAAAATTATAGAATAAATTATTATAAAAGATAAATAGTTATCACATATTTTCTTCTGAAAACACAAAAAAATCAAGTGTAAGCTTCCTCGGGTCTCAACAATTTCGAGATAGATAAATGTTATGCAGGCCTCAAACAGTCTTATTGGTTTTTAAACGGATCATTTCTTGATTTATTTGAAAATTCATACTCCCTTAACGTTTTTGACAAAATTTATCAATGATTTCGTAACTGTTTTCTTCTTTCTTGGGCATCGTGTATTTCAGCCGCTTTCATCGCGTACCTAATGAAGCTGCCCTAGGGGACTAGCGTTCCATAAGTTTCACCTAGTATGCCCTCAAATATGTCTAATCAATTCTTGAATTGACCATACCAATACATTATTTGAGAAGACTCTTGTTGTTCATTTGTTGGTGAACTTAAAAACTAAAACTAATGAAACTTCACCTCTTCGTTTTATCGGGTAATAAATTGTCTATTCAATCATTTGTTACTTTAATCGTTGTCTTTTTCATCTGCACATTGTCTTTTTCACAATGTCCAAATGATACCGATTGCGATGGGATTTTGGATGTCGTTGATGTTGATGATGACAACGACGGGATTTTGGACCTTGAAGAATTTACAAGCTGTTTGGATTTATCTAACCTGCAGCAAACGCAGACAATATTATATAACGAAGATTTTGGAGCAGGATCAATTAACCCTGGTCCATCGATTCCAACATTAATTGACCCATCATATTGTTATGAAGATTTAACAGGATCTTGCTCGAATAACTCACCATGGGTAACAGCTCAGGATATTGATGATAATGAGTATTCAATATTGAACAACCCAATTGTTGGTTTTCCCGAAGCATTTAGAGTACAAGAAGATCATACCCCTAATGATGTTGGTGGCTATCAGTTGGTTGTGAACGCAAGCGATAATCCTGGTGAAATGTTTCATAAAGAAAACATATTAATCCCTCAAGGGTCATTCCCGGCACAAACAGTAGTCCTTTCGGTCTGGTTAAGTAACATTGTTTCTGAGTTAAGCCTACAAACATGCATTGATTGTTGTGGAGGATCTATTCTTCCCAATGTGGATTTTATTCTGGAAGATGCTTCAAATGGGAGTATCATTGATTTGATTAGTAGTGGTGATATTTCTCCATCCCAAAATGGAGATGATGCCTGGATTTTATATACTTCAGTGTTTGATGTGACAGGGATATCGGAGGTCAATATTGTGATAAGAAATAACCAAATTGGTGGGTGTGGAAATGACGTAGCTATAGACGACATTAGCCTAGGTCTATTAAATGTGTATTGCGATTTTGATAACGATGGCGTTGCGGATTATTTAGATTTAGATGCAGATAACGACGGAATTTATGATGTTGTAGAAGGAGGCGATGGCTCTTTGGATACGAACAATGATGGAGTAATTGATTCGAATGATATTGGATTTATTGATGCCAATGGAAACGGATGTTCAGATATCGCGGAAACTACATTACCTATTGACACTGATGGAGATGGAGCCATTAATAGTGTTGACCTAGACTCTGACAACGATGGATGTTTTGATACCTCGGAAGCTGGACATCAAGATTCGGATAGTGATGGAATCTTAGGTACAAGTCCAGTTATTGTTGATTGGGATGGAACAGTATTAAATCAAAATGGATATACAGGGACAACTATCGCTGTAACAACTCCTGGTAGTTTTGGATCAAATTCAATTAGTTATTCAACTGGTATTTATTCAATGAATGATACTAATGAAGTGCCTGTATTTGCAGGTACTTCTGGAGGAGTTTTCTCTGCTGGAAATGGCTTGAGTATTGATAGTCAAACCGGAGAAATAAATCCTTCTGAATCAAGTGCAGGTGTTTATACCGTTGTTTATTCTTCCGGTTCACCATGTGAAGGTGATGCATCGTTCATTCTTGAAATTCTTGCAGATCCCATTATTGAAGAACCAGAAACACCTTTCTTTATTAGAATCCCCAATATCATTAGTCTTGCTTCTTCAGCAGGCAACAATTTGTGGTTCATCACTTACCAAGGGATTGATGCATATAACTGTGTGATTGTTAATCGTTGGGGGAATCCAGTTTTTGAAAGTAATGATCCAGCTGTGGCATGGGACGGGACTGAATTTGGAGGTGATTTTGTGACAGAAGGAGTATACTTCTATATCATCAAAGGGGTGTCAGTAAACGCCCATGAAATATGCAAGCACGGTTCCATAACGGTGATAGATTAATCTTAACAAAACCTTTAAACAATGAAAACTTTTGCTCGTACACTAAAAGAGGTAGTAACTATTGGAGTTTTTTTAAGTGTAAACTTCTATGGAATGTGTCAATGTCCCGATGATTATGATTGTGACGGCGTATCAGATCTCAATGATCTTGATGATGACAATGATGGTATTACAGATCTAGAAGAGCTCTCAAATTGCATTAATTTCTCTACCATAAATACAACTGGACAATTGTTGTTTGATGAGGATTTTGGAGCAGGTTCGAATTGGGGTCCACAACTTCCTGCAGGAACAATATCATATTGTTATCAAGACGGACTTGGTTCTTGCTTCCAACCTAGCTGGGTTCCTGCTGGCCAATTTTGGATTACTGATGGACAATATTCACTACTAAACAATCCAAACGTAGGCTTTCCAAGTGCCTTTAGAAATCAAGACGATCATACACCAAATGATATTGATGGTTATCAGGTTGTTATCAACGCAGATTTTACAACAGGAGAAATTTATCGTAAAAATAATATTGCCATTCCTAGCTCAAATTTTCAAGTTCAAACAGTTGTGTTTTCCGCATGGATAAGTAACATCGGATCGGAAGACAATCAGACATATTGTTCGAACAATGGCGGGTTGATTAGCCCTAATGTCGACTTTGTTTTGGAGGATGGATTCGGAAACCCAATTGGAACTCCAATATCTTCTGGGAATTTACCTTTTATGAATAACGGAGCCAACGCATGGGTTCAATATACGGCAGTTTTTCAAGTGACTGGAATAAGTGCTGTTAATATTGTAATTAAGAATAACGCTCCAGGAGGATGTGGAAACGACCTTGCTATCGATGACATTACAATCTATTACGCAGATGTAGATTGTGATTTTGATCAAGACGGAATCCCCGATTATTTGGATCTAGACTCGGATAATGATGGGATTTACGATGTTATTGAAGGTGGTGATGGTCTTTCTGATACCAACGGTGATGGAATGATTGATATTAATGATGTAGGCTTTTTAGATGCCAATTCTAATGGAGTCAATGATATTAGTGAATCTACCCCTCCTATACATTCTGATAGTGATGGACTTCCTGATTATTTGGATTTAGATTCTGATGATGATGGTTGCTTTGACACAGTTGAAGCGGGTTATCAAGATCCTGATGACGATGGAATTTTAGGGACAAGTCCTGTTATTGTCAATGGATATGGCGTAATTCAAAATCAATCTGGATACACAGGTACAATGCCGGCAGTAACAATTGCTGGAGGTCAACTTCCCCCAGATTTCAATTATCCTCAATTGGTGTTCTGTATTGGAGAAAGTGCAGTGCTACCAAATATTGTTGGGTCGAGTAGTGGAATTTTTTCAACTCCTTTAAGCGGTTTAGATCTAAATGGCATCACTGGAGAAATAACACCGTCTCTTTCGAGCATTGGATCATATCAAGTTACTTATACACCAGATGAGACTTGCCTTGGAGATACAACGTTAACAATTACCATTGTTGATGTACCAGCCATTAATCCAATTAGTGATATAATCTTATGCGAAGGAGATCAGATAGGTACGATCGTATTTGCGGGGACAGGAGTAACGTATGATTGGACGAATTCAAATACATTAATTGGTTTATCATCTACAGGAAGTGGTGATATTTTAGCATTCAATTCAACGGTCAGTGGAACTGCTCAAGTTGCTACGATTGAAGTTACACCATCTGTGGGTGTTTGTGCAGGGAATCCTGAATCGTTTACAATTACGTTAAACCCTCAAGACAATTCATCAATATCGTATCCATTAAGTGCATGTCAATCGGATAATGAGGTGCTTGCGATTGTGTCAGGGACAACGGGAGGAGTATTCTCTGCTTCGCCAACGGGACTTTCCTTGGAGGCTACGACTGGGACAATAACGCCAAATAATTCGGTTCAAGGAGTTTATACAATTACGTATCAATCAGGAGCTGCATGTCCAAATGAATCAATGGCACCATTTGAAATTAGCATCGCACCAACAATTACTAGTATGTCCGATGTTTCAATTTGTGACGGTGAATCAATCGTATTCCCATTGATTACTACAGGAAATCCTTCTGACAATATTCAATGGGAAATTTTGCCATTCGATAATTTGGGAATTGGGAATTCTGGAGCTGCTGGAACAATTGCTTCAGTTGTCGGTGTAAATACAGGAAGTACTCCAATTACGGCTACAATTTCCGCGTATGCAACCTCAGATTTAGGATGTGTTGGACCGACTGAAACATTTGATGTTATAGTCAATCCAATACCAGAGGTAGATTTTTCAGGAGATATATTATCAGGTTGTGAACCACATGAGGTGCAGTTTACCTATGTAACAAATATTCCTTCAGTCGATTGCCATTGGGATTTTGGGAATGGAGTTACCAGTGATTTGTGTGATCAACTAATACAAGTATTCATGGCTGGAAGTTATGATGTTTCTTTAACCATTACTTCAGATGCAGGGTGTTCAAATTCAGTGTCTTATATGGATTATATTAATGCCTATCCATCACCAATTGCGGCATTTAACTTTACTCCAGGTCAATTAGATATTTTGAATACAGATGTTCAATTTTTTAACAGCTCTTCAAACGCAACAAATTACATCTGGGATTTTGGAGATGCGAGTAGTACAACTACCGACATAAATCCATTGCACACTTTTCCGAATGTTCCAGGTTCAAGTTATACCATTACGCTTTGGGCTTTTGATGATGATTTTCAGTGTTCAGATTCTGTACAGCACACAATTTCTATTGAAGATGCATTGATTTATTATGTTCCGAATGCTTTCACTCCAGATGATGATGAGTTCAATCAAACGTTCCAACCTGTTTTCACAGCAGGCTATGATCCGTATGACTTTCATCTAGCGATTTTTAATAGGTGGGGAGAGCTCATTTTTGAGTCGTACAATGCTGAAGAGGGGTGGGATGGAACCTATAATGGTCGAATTGTACAAGATGGAACGTATACCTGGATCATTGATTTCAAAACAACAAACACTGACGAGAGGATTGAGGTAGTTGGACATTTGAATTTAATCAGATAAAAAATCACAAACTGAAKCYTATTTATTGAATTATGAAATACCTTATATCAATTCCATTGATCTTCTTGTGTATATCGGTAAATGCTCAGTCGTATCAATCAGACTCTATTTCAATCAAAGATGGCTACCCAACAAATTGGACCACTTATATTTCTAATGAAAATTTTGAAATWGAATACAGGGCTGTTGAGTGTGATCCTTCGATGGGATATGATAAAGAAATGATTCTGCTCAGAATTCGAAACAGAACCAATGCAAACCTTCAATTCGATTGGCACATGATTTTGTCTTATGGAGGGGTGTGTAAAACATGTGATTTCTTCGATGAGTATCATTACTCCGTTGTTGTTACAAGTGATTCATTTTCAGAAGGGAATTGTGAAATTGATAGTGAATATCAACTTAAAATTTTCTCAAAATTTATTGACGAAAATTATTCTTTAGGCGATCGATTAAATTCATTTGAATTGAGAAATCTAACAGTTCAAACTCAATAGATCGCGATCTATTTTACTAAACCATTGACCATGGAACGAAACAGTTTAAAACTAATACTAGCTCTTGTATTTTCATTTTTCTTGAATGCCATTTTTGCTCAAACTTATCTAATTAGCACTGGTGGAACTATTAATGCCTGTGGAGGCAGCTTTACCGATGCTGGCGGAAGTGGAAATTATGCCAACAATGAAACATACACAATGACTTTTTGTTCGGGTTCCTCGAATGAAATTGCATTTGATTTTTCCAATTTCCCTTTTGGATTACAAGCGAATAATGATGTGCTAACTATTTGGGATGGCCCTGTAGTTACTTCTGGAGCTTCTCTTTGGTCTTCCATTCCTGGAAATGGTCTTGTAAATCCAGGAGTTATTATTTCCACAACTGGATGTCTAACTTTTGAGTTTGTCTCAGACGGTGTAACAAATAATATAGGTTGGGAAGCTTTAATCTCTTGTCCTTCTTGTACTGACGGTATCATGAATGGTTATGAAACTGGAATTGATTGTGGTGGACCGTCTTGTTTACCATGCGCTAGTTGTTTTGATGGTGTCCAAAATCAAAACGAAACGGGAATTGACTGTGGTGGTATATGTACAGGTATAACACCTCCCTGTCATTGTGGTAACGGTATCTTAGATGGTGATGAAACTGATGTGGACTGTGGAGGATCATGTGCACCATGTTTAGATTCCTGTAATGTTACAGCGAGTTTTGAACCAACACTTGTGCCTGGAGGCTGCTGTGATTATACACTAGAAATGTACGATTCATGGGGCGATGGTTGGAATGGTGGTCAAATGGATCTTTTGTTGAACGGAGTTTCTCAAGGCCCATTTACATTGGCATCAGGAGCTATGAGTTCACAAACCATAACCATGTGCACAGGTGATAATATTCAGGTAAACTATACAGCCGTTGGCGGTTGGCCGAATGAGGTGAGTTATGTATTACTCGATCCGCAAGGTAATCTTGTTTGTCAAGGAAATGGATTGTCAGTGGTAAATAATGTCTACAACGGAGCTGTCCAATGTTTAATTCCTTCTGTTGTTGATTGTAATGGGGGAAGCTTTACTCTGGTGGCACAGGGGATAGGTGCGTCGGTTGTTTTAATGAATAATAACTTTGATTCTGGTTCTATGGGAACGGGATGGAGCTCTAATGTAACCGCAGATTTCAGTAACCCATGCGACCCTTCTTTAGATGGAGGAACATACATGTGGATGGGGAATTCTGCACAGCATCCGCGAGAAATTGAAACCATCCCACTTGATGTTAGTTGTGGAGGAGAAATCTGTTTTCTTTTAGATTTTGCGACACAAGGATTTGCTAGCCCATGCGAAGGTATTGATTTAGCAGATGAAGGAGTTTATTTAGAATATAGTATTGATGGAGGGATTACATGGGTAACAATGGAATATTATGGACCAGCTGGTGTAGGGAATAATTATCAAGCAGCTGGAACAAATCCTCAAATGACCTCTTGGAATCAATATTGTTTGCCAATTCCTGCTGCTGCGATGACAGTTGCAACGCAATTTCATTGGGCACAGACAGGTTCTTCGGGTTTAAATAATGACCATTGGGGAATCGACAATGTGACAATCTCTTCTGTAGCAAATTGTGATCCTTATTTGTACGATTGGACACAAGTGCCTGGGAATGATAATTCCCCTATACAAGTGGAAAATATTACTTCTGATACAACATTTACAGTATGGTACGGTAACACTACGGATGCCTGTTCTACGGAAGTAACGATTACAATACCTCCGCCACCAATGGCAGATGCTGGTGTAGACCAAGTGTTTTGCTTCGGAGGAAGTGGTATTACCATTGGTGGTAACCCAGTCACTCCTGAAGATAGTACAGCATTTGCTTGGAGCACAGGAGATACTGGAATTGTTGTTTTATCAGGGATTCCAATTGTTAATGGTCAAATTGTGGTAAGTCCAAGTGTCACTACAGATTATTTTTTGGAAGTTGACCTGAATGGTTGTACCGGCTTTGATACTGTTACGGTTGTAGTGGATATGCCACCAATAGCTTCTAATCCTGATACGATAAACGTACAATGTATAGGGGATGTTCCTGCTCCTGATCCATATGAAGTTTCAGATGAATCTGATGATTTTACGATAATCCCAATAGTAACTTTCATCGGAGATGTTAGTGATGGATTATCATGTCCAGAAACAATTACAAGAACGTATCGAATAACGGATGACTGTAATAATTATGTCGACGTTACTCAAGTTATAGTTGTCATGGACACAATACCTCCAGTTATGGATCTTCCTCCTACGGCTGTAAATGTACAGTGCATTGGTGATGTACCACAAATGATCGATTTAGGCTGGACAGATAACTGCGATGGAGCTGGAGTTGTTGGAGGTGTTGATGTGAGCGATGGACAATCATGTCCAGAAACAATTACTCGCACCTGGACATATACTGATTCCTGCGGCAATATTGCAAATTCGGTATCGCAACAAATTACAATTCAGGATACGATATCACCTGTTTTTAACACCATTCCATTAGACGTAACTGTACAGTGCATTGGAGATGTGCTATCGATGTTCGATTTAACATGGGTTGATAATTGCGATGGCATCGGGTCTGTGGCTGGAGTAGAAGTGAGTAACGGACAATCTTGTCCGGAAATCATCACGCGAACATGGTCTTATACTGATACTTGTGGAAATAGTACAACAGTCTCACAAACCATTACTATAATGGATACGGTAGCACCCGTTTTTAACTTCATTCCATTAGATACAACTGTACAGTGTATTGGAGATGTACCATTGATGTTAGATTTGACATGGGTTGATAATTGTGATGGTATTGGTACTGTGATTGGAT
>NVXP01000110.1 GCA_002733985.1 Fluviicola sp.
ATCCAAATTATCGTTAATAAAAGGGCATTTTATCAAGCCTGATTATATTTTATATTTTCAAAATGATCCAGAAGAAATTATAGGATGTAATTGGTATTCAATTCGTGTTGTGTATAATGAAAAACTATCGTCACAAGCCCTTACAGGACTTTCACAACAATTAAGTAATACTGAACAAAAAAGAATTAGAAATAGGGTTCTTCTGGAACTCAGTAAATACCAATGTAAAAAAGGTAAAATAGAGACTCTTAAACGCATGAAAGAAAACGTCCCGTTTGCTGAATCCCATGAGAAATACCCATTATACTAAAGCTTTGATTTAATTTTCTTCCGCGTTAAGGATTATAGCGGCAGCTCTCGATGACGATTATCGGAATAGGGACTACAGCGGAAAGCCTGACCGTAGGGAACGCCCCAATTTCAATTAGACACTTATTCCCAATAAATTTCTGGATGTGCTAACTCCAAGAGAAGCAATTTCTTTTCAGAAACTTCAACATGTCGTTTTGACTCAGCAGAACCTGGGTGTAAAATTTTATGTTCAAACGTTCGGTGGAGTTTTCGAACCTTCATCGCCAATTCCTGTGTTTCTCTGGAAAAAAACGTTCCCATAAACTGATTCCAAACATACTCCACTGCTTCATCCGTAGGATGAACACGGCATTCTTTGAAGAAACGGTAATCTCTCAATTCATCCATCACGATTTCATAAGATGGAAAATAATGCGTCGATGATTCTTCATTGAGTAAATGCACTAACTCAATCAAACGTCCTTTACTTCTATTATTTTCAACTAGGCCATCCTTCCTATGTCGAACAGGGCTGACAGTGAAAATAATTTCCAATTCAGGATTAAACGATTTAATTTTGGCAATCAAAGCTGTCCATTTCTCGAATTGAGTATTCACATCCATCAATTGCTTTTCGAATAAACTGTCAGGCAATTTGTGACAATTCGCAACCATCTTTTTAGAAGATTTCAATACATATCCCCAAGCAGTTCCAAATGTGATCACTAAGACTTTCGAAGATCCTAAATATGATCGATACTCCTGTCGAGCAGTTAGAATATTCGACTTTAGCTCTTCTTCAGAATATCCGAACAAGTTACTTGCTGCGTCCCATGAAAAATGGATATCACTACGCTGTGCAGTATGAATTATTTCTGATTGATCAATCGATGACTCGATTACTTCTGCGATTGCATTTGGATGAAACAAGGTTCCAAAAGGGTTCGAAAGGACTTCAAATCCAGCATTAAAAAAATGACCGTGCATTGCATCAGAGAAACAACTTCCCATCAAGGAAATTTTGTCTCCATGCTGAATTTCCACAGTTGATTTTGGAATTGAAAAATTTAGTTGAAAGTTCATATTTTAAGACATCAAGGCGCGTGCATTTTCCAAAGCAGCTTCGTTGATCACATCGCCACTCATTAATCGCGCAATTTCTTCTACCCGTTCTTCAACGGACAGTTCAACCACACTCGATTGTGTTCTATTATCAATCACAGCTTTGGAAACGCGAAAATGTTGCTCTCCTTTTGCTGCTACTTGTGGAAGGTGCGTAATCGCGATGACTTGCATTCCTTTCCCCATTTTTTCAAGCGTATTACCTACTTTCTGAGCAACATCACCAGACACTCCAGTATCGATTTCATCAAATAGAACAGTTTGCAACTTCGTTTTTGCGGCCATTAAGCTTTGAAGCGCAAGCATCACTCGTGATAGCTCTCCTCCACTCGCTGCGCGGTGAATTGGAACGGGTTCTATTCCTTTGTTTGGACTGAACAACATTTCCAATTTTGACGCTCCCGTTTCATTCACTTCAGAATTCTTGGTCACGTTGAATTTCAATTCAGTATCAATCAATTTCAGCTCATTCAGGGCTGCTTTCAATTGTTTCTCGATCTGTGGAGCTGCTTTCAATCGTTTCTCATGGAGACCATTTGCTCGGACAGTTAATTCTTTCTCAATTTTAACAATCTTCTTTTGTCGTTTTTCAACTTCGACCTCTAAATCTCCAGAATTGGCTGCTCCTGTATCGAGTTCATTTCTCAATTCGATCAATTCCGCTTGAGACTGCACATTGTGTTTGTACAAAACTCGATTGAAACTATTCATTCGTTCAGACAGGTCCTCAATTTTCTCTGGGTCGATTTCCATCTCCTCTAAACGTCCTTCCGCCTCAACAGCAACATCTTTGAGTTCAATTAAACTACTTTCAATACGCTCATTCAGCGAAGCAAGCGTGCCATCCATGGATGCATACTTTGCCACGAAGTTTTTCAATCGATCCAAACGATCAATTACGGCGTCTTCATTGTTCAAACCCTCAGATAGCTCAGCATAACATGCTTTCAAGTCTCCAGAATTCTCAGCAGTCTTTAAATCAGATTGAATCTTTTCATAATTAACAGAATCCAGGTTTAACTCTAGTAGTTCATTCAGCTGGAATAGATTGTAATCAGCTGTAGAAGCCAATTCTGCCAATTGCGATTGCAAGGCTTTTAATTCCTTTTTCTCCTGAGAAAACTTTCTGAAATCTGTTTTGAATTGCTTGGCGCTCTCATTATTTCCAGCTAGTGAATCCAAGATATTCAATTGATAATTGACATCCTTGAGTTCAAGCGTGTTGTATTGGGAATGAATGTGAATCAAGCGAGAAGATAATTCCTTCAAGGTTGTCAATTGCACAGGAGTATCGTTGATAAACGCTCGTGACCGACCTTGTTTTGAAATTTCTCGACGGATAATACATGAATCAAAATAATCCAATTCTTCCTTTTCGAAAAATGCTTTGAGGTCAAAGTCCGTGATCTCAATTTGTGCTTCCACAATGGATTTATCCTTGCGGTCACCAATCACAGCGTAGTTCGCTCGTTCACCCAAAATAAGGTTCAAAGCGTTTAACAGAATCGATTTCCCTGATCCTGTTTCTCCTGTTATTACAGTAAATCCCTTTGTGAATTGTATCTGAACTTCGTCTATTAGAGCAAAGTTCTCTATGCGTAATGATGATATCATTTATTCCAGAATCGCTTGGTACTTGGATGAATTTGCAGGGTCTAGTCTCTTGAGAAGGTTGACAATGTTCGTTTTTTCACGCACCTCGGCATCCTCGTATAGGCTTTTTAACTCATTCGTTTTTGCTTGAATGAAATTCAAAAGATTCAATGAGTTAGGTCGTGTAGAAACAACTTTGATCAATCCATTAAGCGCACTGTAGATGTTTTTTCTACCTGCTTCTTTGTCTTCATAAAGTTGATCAATTCCTTTGCGGTGGTATTCGAAGTTGCATTTACGAAGCGGAGAAAACAACTCATGTAGAATATTGTCAACCAACCAATAACGATTGCGCTTTCCAGCTTCATTTGATTTCCATCCTGGAGCACTTGTTGTTTGCGCTAAGGTCACAACTTCTTGGGCTTTCGAGAAGTATTTCGTTCCGCCGTTAAGACTAAAGGAGTCGTAATCCATTCCAATAATATAGTAGGCATAGAATGCCAACATTGACGTTAAATTATCTCTGAATTGATTCTCAGAAAAATTCAACGCAGTACCACGTGAGTATGTGAATGCTAAATCGTCATCTTGAAAATTAAACAGCACCGTGTTGTAGCTCGAATTGAACCCAGGGCGAGATGATTGTACTTGAAGAAATCCACTAAAACTATTTGGTGCTGGAATTTTATTAATCTGAAACTGCAACTGACAGTTGATTCGCTCTTCTACTTCAAAATTATCATTTGTCCATTTACGAGTGTTCATAAAATTGTAAACTGTCTCCTCCAATTGCTTGAGGATCTCAATTTCCACACTTGTCACCTCCAAAGTAGGATCGGCAATAACGCTTACCTGACAGTTCAATTCCTGCGCAGATGCACTAAACGTTAACATTAATACTGACAGGATTGCGCCTATTCTTTTCATGAACTATAATTTTTCAAATAATCGATAATATCTTTTGCCACTTCTATCTTAGACTTTAACTCAAAAGATCTAAAATTATTGCGATCATCTAAGATACTAATTTTGTTTGTATCGTGTCCAAAACCTGCTCCAGGATCCATGAGTGTATTCATGACGATGAAATTCAGGTTTTTCTTATGCAATTTTTTCTGAGCATTTAGCTCTAGATCATTCGTTTCTAGAGCAAAACCAATTAATACTTGTTTCTTCTTATTTTCTCCAGCCCACAATAAAATATCAGGATTTTTAATCAAACGAATTGACATTTCATCCTCCGTTTTTTTAATTTTCTCCTTAGCGACATCTGCTGGGCGGTAATCTGCAACTGCCGCTGAAAAAACACCGAAATCGCATGACTCCCATTCCTTTTGAACTTCAGTCAACATTTCTTCCGCCGTACGAACCCGAACTAATGTCAAGTTTGCATCTTCCAATTGCAATTTCGTTGGACCAGAAATTAAAACTACTTCAGCACCATCTGCCAAAAACCGCTCTGCAATCGCGAATCCCATTTTTCCACTGGAATGATTCCCTATGAATCGAACAGGATCAATATTCTCATACGTTGGACCAGCTGTGATGATCACTTTTTTCCCTTTGATCATTGGATCTTTCTTCGATTCGAAGTAGTCCTCAATTTTAGCAAAGATTGTTTCAGGCTCAGCCATGCGACCAGTTCCTTCCAATCCACTTGCCAATTCGCCATCTTCAGCTGGAATAATTCCTACTCCATCAGATTCTAATTGTGCCAAATTTCTGGACGTAGTTGGATGCGCATACATATCGAGATCCATTGCTGGAGCTACGATTGTTTTCGATTTCATTGAAAGGTAGGTCGCAAGAAGGAGATTGTCACAACTTCCTGTTGCCATTTTACTCATTGTATTAGCCGTGAGTGGCGCAATGACTAAAATATCTGCCCACAGTCCATATTCAACGTGATTGTTCCAAGAACCATCTTCCTTGTTCCAGAATTCGATTCCTACAGGATTTCCGGAAAGTGTTGATACGACGAGCGGCGATATAAAATCAGAAGAGGCAGGAGTCAAAATACATTTGACTTCTGCCCCCGATTTTTTCAATAGACGTATGAGAAACGCAATCTTGTAAGCCGCGATTCCTCCAGTTATTCCAAGAAGGATGCGTTTACCTTGCATTATTATATTGTCTCTGGTGCTTCTTCTGTTCTTCTATAATACGTTTTTTCTTCAAGAAATTCTTGAATTGCCATAGCAGCTGGCTTTGGAAGACGTTCGTAAAAGCGAGAAATTTCAATTTGCTCACGGTTTTCAAAAATCTCTTCTAGGTTATCCGTAGTAGATGCAAATTCTTGAAGTTTTTGAGTCAACTCTTCTTTCAAGTCAGTACTCAATTGATTCGAACGTTTTGACATCATGACGATTGATTCGTAGATATTTTTAGTCTCCTTCTCGAAGTCTACTGTATTACGAGTGATCGTTGTTTTTTCTGCTGTGCTGTTCTTAAAATTCATCTTCTTATAAATTTACTAGTATTCTTTCAAATCCGTTCTCATAATATCATCGTTTGCAGCTAACAGACGCATGTATTCTGACTCAGGAAACGCAGCTACAAAAATACTATATCTTTCGATAGTCTGCTCGATTCTTGCCTTTTTTTTCTTTTCCACACTATTTTTAGCAAGGGAATAAGAATTCAGAACCAATAGGTAATGAACCTCTTCTTTGAAAATTGACATTGGGTAATCATCCATGAACGTGATTGCAGAACTCTCTGCGGCCATGAAATTCTCAGTTTTCGAATAAAGTCTAATTGCTTCAAAGGATTTCGTTTCCAGTTTAAATCGAAGTCCATCAATGATATTATTACATGAATCTATCAATGTTGAATTCGGGTAACGATCCACAAATTGTTGTAGATTATTAATTGCTACGTCCGTTTCCAATTGATCCAAAGACCATTCTGGTGAATTGTGTACCGAGCACATTGCACTTAAAAATGTTGATTCTTCTGCTTTTGGGCTGTATGGAAATCGTTGTGGAAATTGAGCCAAATAATATCCCGCCATGTAGTAATCACCACTTACGTAATACGCTTTTCCAATTCTAAAATAGGATAACTCCCCTTCTCCTTGCTTCGGCGTTCGTTGATAGATTTGCTCATACAAGGAAATAGATCTTACTTTCGAACTAGACGTTCCTACAGAATCGTAAAGATAATTTGCCATGTCAAATTTATCACCGTAATTGTCCGACTTCAATACTTTATTGTAATCGGAACAACTAGATGCAATAAGAATTGCAGCAAGACCTGTAAATATGTATGTGAATTTTATCATTTTTTATGCTTTAATTCGTGATACTTTCGCATCGGCTTGTTTCGAATTGAGTTACTTTAATTTTAACGTTTATCTCACGCGAAGATTGCGTCCGATTCGTAATACCGTTGTAGGTCGGATACCGTTCAATTTACATAATCTTGAAACACTCGTTCTATTCTTTTGAGCGATTCCTCCCAATGTGTCACCTGACCTAATCTTATAGTATTTACGTGCTCCTGTGGCTGTGCTGCTTGCAGTTCTTGCAGCAGTTGTTGTTCCTGCTTTCGCTCCAGGTCTAAACAAACCAGCATGAACCATTAAATTCTCGTCCTTGAGTTTTTTCTTTTTAAAATCGATGATATGTGCTGGATCCATTGGAGCATCATAAAATCGAACTTCAAAATGCAAGTGTGAACCATAAGAATGCCCAGTATTTCCACCAAGACTGATTGGGTCACCTGCTTGTACCATTTGATTCGGAGCAACCAAAAGCTTACTGTTGTGCGCATAAAACGTCTCTAATCCGTTGTGATGACGAATCACGACCAAGTTTCCAAATCCGCTTTTGTTGTATTTTGCATAACGTACTTTTCCGGTCCAAGCTGCCCGAACTGTATCACCCGTATTCAAGTCAATATCTGTTCCATTGTGACGACGACCTCGACGATATCCATAAGAGGACGTTACAATCCCGTCAACCGGCATTACAAACCCTCCATTAATGTCATCTTCAACGCATAACCAAACGGTATCTTTTAATTTAGAAAGATCATTCTTTAACTGAGAAGTATAACAAACTTCATTGTTCCAAGGTTGAACATAGTTCAAGTTCGAATCACCCTGAAAAGATTGATGAATCCGTTCGTTTAGAATACCTGTGAAATTTATATCTTCAAGGTAGGCCCAAGTTCGATCGGCATATACAATCAGTGTTCCTTTTTCCGTTGGAATTGTATCAATCACAGTTTGTCCGAAAACGGGCAAAGAGCAACAAAAAAAGATAAAAAAATGGAGAAGACGCATGCTGAAATCTGATTACTAAAAGACAAAAATAGGATTTTAAATTACTTCTTCACAACGTCCATGACCATGACATTGAACAGAAGGTCTTCATTTGGTTTCACAACATCCTGATACCCCTTATTCCCATAGGCTTCACGACTCGGAACATAGATAAACATTCTATCGGATGATTTAGCATTTATTAACGCTTTCTTCAGTCCTGGAACCGTCCCGTAGTCCTCTAATCTCAGCACAAACGGTTGATTCTTTCTAAACGTATTCATGTATCTTGGATTGGAAGGCGTGCTCGTCATTGTATGAAACGTTATTATCTCGTCCTCATCAAACAACAATTTATTGTCATTATTTTCTTCGAAGACCCATACTTTGTTCCCATCAACAGAACGCGTTGGTTTCATTTTATTGAGAACACGAATCTTAACTGTATTGTTTGAATTCGGTGGAATAATGCCTTTAATTTCTTTTTCTCCTCGAGCATATTTACTTGGAAGGAAGATCTCAACAAAATCACCAACTTTCACTTCAGCCAAAGCCAAATCCCAACCTAATCCTTGCATTTGAAACCCCATGTAGAATGGAATTGAATCCTTTAACAATAAATGATTCCCATCAACCACTTCTCCATTATCGAGCATAACTTTAAAATCAACGAAATAGACTGATCCTTGTTTCAACGATTCTCCAGTCCCATGTTCGAACCAACGAATCACGATCCCTTCATCCATTATCAAGGTGTCACTTACCTTTTTCTTTTGATCCAAGACAGGTACTTTTTGCGCAATGATTTCTAGGTCATTAGTATCCTTGACATTATCCACATCCACAACTGTAGGATCACATGATGCAAACACCATCAATCCACAAAGTCCGATAATCGATTTTAATCCTTTCATTTAATCCCCATTATATATAAGTCGACAACCAATGTCGTAAGTGGTGGTATTTTGTTTTGATCTCCCAAAAGCCCATGTCCAATGTGACTCGGAATGATCAATTTAGCTCGATCCCCTACTTTCAATAATTTTATGGCTTCTTGAACCCCCGTTTCAACATCACTTCGGTCTACCAAGAGTTCTTCGTATTCATCTTCTTCCGTTCGGTAACACTCAGTCCCATCCAATAAACTCACAACATATTCAATTTGAACAGTTTGATTTCTTTTGGGAGAAGGACCGTCACCTTTTTCATATGCATAATAGCGCAAACCGGTCCCCGTTTTTGTGAGCTCCCAGTCTTTGTGCATTTCTAAGAAAAGTCGAATTTTAAGATCTTCGTTTACGGCAATATTCTTCCCTAGTGTGTAGGAATCAGCTTTAGTCCAATTGACATCTTTTGGGCGTTCCTGTACCTCCTCACTACATGAAGCGAACAAGATTAAAAGTGATAGTACGAAAAGTGTTTTAAGCATCTGTCTTTCCAAAATATGATGGCGCCAATGATTTTACTTTTTCAATCGTTTCTTCCAATGAGAGGAAACTAATTCCTCCTGCTGCGTTCATGTGTCCACCTCCATCAAAGTGATCTCCAGCGAATTTATTCACGACAATCGACCCCATTGATCGGAAAGACATTTTCACTTTCCCATCGCTTTCTGTCATCATGATTGCTACCGAAACACCTTCAATTGACAAGGCAACATTTACCAATCCTTCTGTGTCGCCTTTAATGTAATTGAATCGCTCCAAGTCAACTTCAGACAATGAAACAATCGCCAATTCCTCGTCTACCATCACCTCAAGCTTTTCCGCAATTGCGAATCCACGTAGTTTCATTTGATCCAAACGGTTGTGATTAAAGCTCTTTTCATGAACTTCTGCCTGTTGCACTCCATTTTCGAGAAGCTTCCCAATTAATTCATGCGTTCGTGACGTAACAGATGAAAAACGGAAAGAACCTGTATCGGTTACAATTCCAAGGTACAACGGTGTTCCAATGGATTGATTCAATAAGTTTTCATTCCCTGATTTCAAGATTAGTTCAATCACCAATTGAGAAGTTGAACACACCTCTGGATGCGAAGCACTCAAATGAAAGATGTCTTCTGGATAAGGATGGTGGTCTATCATAATCTTCTTAGCATCCGCAGCAAGAAGAACACCTCCCATATCTTTTCCTAATCGGTTTGAACCATTGTAGTCCAAACAGAAAATCAAATCGGCTTCATCCATTAAAGAAATCACGCGATCTTGAGATTCATCGAAATCCACTATTTCAACTCCATCTTTCAACCATTCAATAAATGATGGACATGAATCAGGGTGACATATTTTTGCATCTTTCCCCAATGCTTGGATAAAACGAAGCATCCCAAGAGAACTTCCTATAGAATCACCATCTGGAGATTTATGGCTCGTAATGACGATTTTTTCAGCGTCTAGAATTGACTGTACTATTTCGTTGGCTAATTTCATGATTGTAGAACGCGTTGTGTTTCTATTCGTATTTGTTGCTCCAAAGTTTCCGATACTGGATATAACGGTGGACGCATAATTGGTTTCATTATTTCTTGTTCTGCTAGTGATATTTTCACACCGCCTGGATTTCCTTCAGCAAAAAACTGATTGGTTGAAAGCATTAAATCGTAGTGAAGTTTCTTTGCGGCACTAAAATCACCTTGTCGTGCTTGTTTTACCATTTCAGAGAATTTCTTCGGAAAGGCATTCGCAACAACCGAGATTACTCCATCTACTCCGACTGAAATCAATGGAACTACAATCCCATCATCTCCGGATAAAACACCAAACCCTTCAGGTCTTTTGTGGACCAATTCCATGATTTGCTCCATATTTCCAGAAGCTTCTTTTATCGCAACAATGTTATCGATTTTAGCTAACTCTAATGTCGTTTCAACAGACATGTTAGAACCAGTTCTTCCTGGAACATTGTAAAGGATAATTGGCAAATCGGTGCAGCTCGCCAAGTATTTGAAATGCTCTATGATTCCTCTCTGAGAAGGTTTGCTGTAGTAAGGAGAGACTGATAACACCCCGTCAATTACCCCAGGTAGTTTTTTCAAAATCTTCCCAGTTTCAATCGTATCGTTCCCACCAGCCCCAAACACAATCTTCAATCGACCTTTGTTCGTTTCAAATACGCACTTAAGCACTGAGGTTTTCTCATTCGCTGTTAACACTGGTGATTCACCAGTAGTTCCTTGAACAACTAAGAAATCTACTCCGTTATCTATTTGATATTCAACCAATTTAGCTAATGCATCAAAATCAATGGTGTGATCATCGTGAAATGGTGTCACCAATGCAACTCCTGTTCCTAAAAATGGATTTGTCATGATATTTTTTCTACTGTTTGTTTTACAAAATTAAGCATATACTTCGGGGCGCTCTCCTCTGTTCTAAGGTTAATTGTTCGATGTTCATGATTTGAGTTCAAACCAATGTCGATACTTGTTGAAACCTTTCTCAATGCTTTTTCTATTTTTTTTGGGATTGTCCCTACAATTAAGACAGCACTATAGCGATCACTTAATGTACGCTGGGCATCTTCATTCTTCAATCTTCCGAGCAATCCAAAATCCTTGTCGGATATATATACGACAGAATTCATTTCCCTCATGGCAATGCGTTCTTTCTTTGTTTCAACAATCCCCAAGATTTTACAATCGTGAATATTGAGTCCACTCATTTTAATCGCTTCCCGCCATTGATTCATGGTATCAATTTCATCAAAATTCACAACGATCAACAATCGCTTAATTGATGACCATACGTTATTTGCTGAATTCCCCATTATTCGTTTAATAATTGAATAAATTCCTGTTCAGAAAGGATTTTCACTCCCAAATCTGTTGCCTTCTGAAGTTTTGAAGGTCCCATTTTATCTCCAGCGACTACGTAAGATGTTTTTGCAGATATTGAGCTAACATTTTTACCACCATTTGATTCTATCAAGGCCTTCAGATCATTTCTAGAAAATGTTTCAAATACTCCAGAAACCACAAAAGAGCTTCCTTCGAATTTATTGGAGCTTCCCTCCTTCTCAACGATTTCCATTTTCAGTCCATATTCCTTCAATCGACGAACAACTTCCTTGTTTCGATCTTCCCAAAAGAATGCTTGGATCGACATGGCAATTTTATCTCCAATTTCATCCACCGCGATAAGCGTTTCAAAATCAGCTTTTGCCAATTCATCAATATTCTTAAGCGCTTTTGCTAGCTTTTTCGCTACTGTTTCTCCTACGAATCGAATTCCTAATCCAAAAAGAACACGTTCGAACGGAATTTCCTTTGAAGCCAAAACTCCGGCAATCAGGTTGTTTGCAGATTTATCCGCCATTCGTTCCAACTCAACTACTTGATCAAAGGTCAAGGTATATAAATCAGCAATGTTTTTGATCAATTCTGAGGCAAACAAAGCATCCACCGTTTCTGCTCCCAATCCATCGATATTCATTGCTTTTCGGCTGATGAAATGTTCGATTTTCCCTTTCACTTGAGGAGGACAACTCAACTCGTTTGGACAGTAATGGTTCACTTCTCCTTCATGTCTCACTAATTCAGTTGAGCACTCTGGACATTCGTGTATATATGTAATACCAACAGTCGCATTCGTTCGAGCATCTAGGTTCACACCAACAATCTTCGGTATGATTTCCCCACCTTTTTCGACATAAACAGTATCACCAAGGTGTAAATCTAATTTTTCAATTTGATCCGCATTATGCAGAGAAGCACGTTTCACTGTTGTTCCGCCCAATTGAACTGGCGTTAAATTTGCCACAGGTGTTATTGAACCTGTTCGACCAACTTGATATCTTACTTCTTCCAAAACCGTTTCTACGCGCTCTGCTTTGAACTTGTATGCAATTGCCCAACGCGGTGATTTCGCTGTAAACCCTAATATTTCTTGTTGATCGTAGTTGTTTACTTTGATGACTACACCATCGATCTCAAATGGCAAATCTTTTCGTTTTTCATCCCAATAATTGATGAAGTCCATAACTCCTTCGACGGAATTTGTCTTTTCAATGTATCGTTCATTTGAAGGAGGAACCTTGAATCCCCAATCTGCAGCCTTGTTGACCAATTCGAAATGACCATCGGCCCGATTCTCAGCACCATAAATCCCGTAGAGGAAACAATCCAATCCACGGTCAGCAACAACTTTAGAGTTATGCATTTTCAATGTCCCAGAAGCCGTATTTCGAGGATTAGCAAATTCTGGATCACCGTCTTCTCTTCGTTTCTCGTTGAGCGCATTGAAATTCTTCAATGGAAAGAAAATCTCTCCACGAATTTCAAAATCTTTTGGGTAATCGTTTGTTAACTCAAGAGGAATTGTACGAATGGTTTTGACGTTACTCGTGACATTCTCGCCCTGTGAACCATCTCCACGGGTGATTGCCTGAACTAATTTACCATCGACGTATTGAATCCCAATGGCAACACCATCGTATTTCAGTTCGCAGACATATTCGAGATCATCTTCAACGAATTTCTTCGCTCGGACCACCCATTCTTCTATTTCATCTTTGGAATAACTATTTGAAAGCGAAAGCATCGCGTACTTGTGAACTACTGAATCAAATTTCTTCGTGATATCTCCACCTACCCTTTTTGTTGGAGAATGATCAGATGCAAATTCAGGAAACTGACTTTCAAGATCTTGGAGTTGTTTCAAAAACATATCAAAATCATAATCCGAAATTTCAGGATTGCTTTCTACGTAGTAGCGATGATTGTGTCGATTGAGATCGCTTGACAATCGTTCGATTTCTACTTTCGCCTCACTTTTATTCATGACGTGAAGATACGCGTTGTCCTCTCATCATTCGGCTGCGTCCTTGCAAATCTTTCCTCAACTCAATGTTAACAAAGCCATGGCTCTTGAAACATTCGATCATTTCTCCTTCAAAATCCTCGTGAATTTCAAAATAGAGCCATCCATTATCAACTAATAGATCAAACGCTTCCTTAGCAATCGCGTTGTAAAAAATGAATGGATCAGCATCTTCCACAAACAATGCCATTCCCGGCTCGAAATCAAGCACATTTGCATGCATTCTTGAACGTTCGATATTTGGAATATATGGTGGATTGGAGACGATCACATGGTAGAAATTATCTTGAGCAGGATACCCATCAGAAAGAGCATCCATTTTTACTCGATCGATTTCCAGTCCAGTGAGTGTCTGGTTTTCTTTGATCAATTCTAAAGCCTTATCTGACAATTCCCATCCTTCAACTTTTGAGTTGACGAGAATAGATTTTATCGCCAATGCTATGCATCCAGAGCCAGAGCAAATATCAATGACCTTGTACTCTCCATTTTTATCCATGGATTCGAGAATCCAATCAACGAGCTCTTCTGTTTCGGGACGAGGAATCAATGCACGTTCATCAATGATCAATTCAAGACCATAAAATTCCGTTCGACCATGAATGTATTGGAACGGTTCGTTTGTTCGTAATCGTTTGATAACAGATCTAAAATATAGCAGATCAGATTCTGAGAAACGAAGATCTTTGGAAAGCATAAAGTCCGTTTCAGACAAGGACATTTGCTTCATAACAAAAGCCTTGAACATCAACTTTATTTCACTTTCTGAAAACTCATCAGACAGCGATTTATTGAAATAGGAACGAAGTCCATCGAAAGTATTCTGCTGTAAAAACATGTCTAGTTGCCCTTGTCTTCGCCGATATAGTAGGTATATCCAAACCCTACAACTAGATAGCTCGTGATTCGATTGAACTTTGCAGGGTCATATCCTCCGTTTGTGGATAGTCCAATGTGCTGTGGGGTAAATCCGAATCCTTGCATTCCATAACCAACAACCCAACGGTAAGAAGAACTTTCATTTGCTCTCAAAATAAAAGCAGTTGTAAATTCAGCATATGAACTTCCAACTTGAATTGGGTTTGCTCCTGCCGCTTTATTTAAATCAGTATCAAAAAACGTTTGAGAATAGCCCACTTTTAATCCGAAATCGGTTGCAAATTGATCCGTATGAAATTTATCCCAACCAACTTTCATGAAAGCTGTTCCTGAATGAACTCCACCAAAAACAGGACTTGGAACGCTGAATTCATTGATTGTGAAATAAGAATACCGAATTCCTGCTCCAATATTTAAGTGAAATGGAAATGAATACTGACCATAAGTCGAGACTCCAACCAATCCTTGCATGAAATCATTGAAGGGTTCGTTGCTCATTGCGACTGGTAAGCACAATTCAACATTGAAGGTATACTTCGGAATAAGCGATTGCGCATTTGAAATGTTCGAAATGCTTAAAACGATGACAAGTAGGATATAGATTTTCTTCACAACAGTGTTATTAACGCTAATCTACCAATTTAATTTTAGTGTACGTTAAGACCACGAGAAATCGGTGTATTTTTGCGGCGTGAATAAAGGAATAGTTTATATCGTTTTTTCCGGACTTTGCTTTCTCGTTGTTAATTTCTTCGTGAAAATCCTCGGGGCTGGACCAGAACAAGACATCATCGATAACGTTCAAGTGTATCCTGGGCATGAACTTGTCTTAGCCCGCTCGATCGTTACTTTTGTTATTAGTTGGTCGATTATTCGTTACCGTGGAATATCCATGTGGGGAGTGAATAAAAAATGGTTGTTGATTCGAAGTCTTGCAGGAACAACTGCTCTTACTATTTTCTTTTATACCATTCACCATATTCCACTTGCCATTGCGATCGTTGTTCAAAATTTATCCCCAATTTTCACGGTTATTCTGGCTATGTTCCTTTTAAAAGAACGTGTTCGTACGCTCCAATGGTTCTTCATTGTTATGTCATTTTTCGGTGTTGCTTTAATTGCCTACGATCAACTTGGACATGGTGACTCAAACTTCGGGGAGATTTCATTTTTCTGGTTAGGAATGGGAATGGTTTCGGCCTTTATCTCAGCAATTGCCTACACAGCGATTATGAAACTGAGAACCACTGATTCTCCGATTGTCATTGTGATGTATTTCCCAATGTTGGCAATTCCATTAATGACTATTCTCTGCTTTTTTGAGTTCACGGTGCCACAAGGAATTGAATGGTTGATTCTTTTAACGATTGGGGTATTTACCCAATTCGCTCAAATCTATATGACCAAAGCATTTCACCAAGGCACAGCAGCGGGGATCATTCCATTCAAGTACCTCAGTATCATTTACGCGTTCCTGGTTGGCTATTTCTTTTTTGGAGAAAAATTGAGTTGGACGGTTGACGTAGGAATTGCGATTGTGCTCATTGGAGTTCTGTCCAACGGATTTATCCGAGCTCGGAAGTAAGCAAAATTATGTATCTTTCGTGTTCGCATGAGTAAAACAATTCACCGAGGTAAACTCGCACAATTTGGAAACCTTGAAATCCTTGCAAAGCAAGTAGTAGAAGGGTTTATCACAGGACTACACAAAAGTCCTTTTCACGGATTTTCTGTAGAGTTTGCTGAACACCGTTTGTACAATAGAGGGGAATCAACCCGTCACATTGATTGGAAATTATACGGTCGCACAGAAAAACTCTTCACGAAGAAGTACGAAGAAGAAACAAATTTGCGCTGCCAAATTGTGATTGATTGTTCAACTTCGATGCTCTACCCTGCTGACAAAGAGGAGAACAAGTTGGAATTTTCCGTTTATGCAGCTGCTTCGATCATTGAATTACTGAGAAAGCAGCGAGATGCTGTTGGACTCTCGTTGTTCACAGATAAATTGAACATCCACACACCTGCGAAGTCATCACAACGTCATCACCGCTATTTATTCAGTGAGATGGAAAATGTACTCGCGCAGTATGAAAAAGGAACGCAAAAAATCGCTTCTACGGTTGAATGCCTGCATCAAATTGCGGAGCAATGTCACCAACGAAGTTTGATTGTGATTTTTTCTGATTTAATGGATGATCCGACAAAGTTAGATGAGTTCTTCCAAGCACTTCAGCATTTGAAGCACAACAAGCACGAAGTTATTCTATTCCATACAGTAGATAAAAGTGCTGAGATTGATTTCACCTTTGAAAATCGCCCTTATCAATTTGTGGATATGGAGACTGGTGAGAAAATCAAATTGCAACCGAGTCAGTTTAAAGAGAATTATACAAAAGCAGTGAGTGCTTACTTCAATGATATTGAAATGCGCTGCGCTGATTATCGCATTGATTTTATGCCTGCAAATATCGGAGAAGGGTTCAATGACGTTTTGTTGAAGTATTTACTGAAACGTCAGAAGCTGCATTAATTGCAGCGAAAAAACACAAGCGATTTCTATAAAAACATCCTTGGAGAAATAGATAAT
>NVXP01000111.1 GCA_002733985.1 Fluviicola sp.
AAATCTGTTTCATATAAATTGTCTGGAACGACAGAACTATAATACTGTCCAATTTGACTGATGTCTTCACCCAAAACGATGTATTCATCAGCTCCAATTAAAATGTGTTGATCTATTATTTTGAAATTCGCAATTGTATCGTCATCGAAATCAGCAATTTGATAATTGTATAAGTCGATCAATTTATCCGAATTGTTGTAAATCTCAATCCAATCCTTACCACCAGAAACAGGATCAACTAGAACTTCGTTAATTACTAAATCACCTGATTCCGCAATCTCAGGAAGTGCAAATTCACCTGAAAGTGTGGTCATATTCAACCAGCAATCACCTACGTTTTGAATTTCGATCGTGTAGGTTTGAGAACCCGTTAAGTTCTCTATGAATTCCAAAATTTGCATATCGGCCGGAGAAGAAAGCACGTAATTGTTTTGAACAGTTAATGACGGAGTAATGACAAATGTTGCATTCGCCAGTGACGTTGAATCCATTCCTTCATTGTAATGAATCTCTAAAAAGTTTGGTGTTAATGCAAACAAGAAAGACAATTCTGGGTCTGCTGTATCTGGAGTTGGATCGAACACAGAATTTTGCGCTCCGGGAGTTCCTCCAGATCCATTAGTACTCGCTGTCCAATCATTTGCATCCGAACAAGGATCGTTTGGATTAATTCGCTCGATTGAAACACCTCCGATAATTGAAGCGTCGTTCCACCATTCGTCGGAATAAGTTATGCTATCAAGCGTAAGTCCTGTATCTGAACGAAGTAATACGTTGTCGCCAGTATTGTTCAAACTCGGAAAACTTGTAACACCTGTGGCAACGGTAAATGAATCTACGCCCGAAGTTTTTGTGAGAATCATATAGCTATCTGGAAGCAACCAGTTTGGTGTGATTGTTCCGTTAGATGCTGCATCTCCTAATTGCCAGTCTTCAACATTGAAAATTTTCGTGCTTCGATTGTATATTTCTACGTACTCCACCAAAGGTTGACCGTTTGAAGGAGTTTCATCGAACATCACCTCATTGATTACAACATCTCCAGCAAGGGGTGTTTCAGCGATCAAAAATGCAAAGTTTGTTGTTTGAGCTCCAGAAACATTCGATGCAACATCCACAATTCCAGTAGTTGTCAAATCATAGTTTTGTCCATTAAGAAGTGCCGTTGATGTTACCAGGTGAACCAATGCTAGATTTGAACCATCCAATGTTGCACTTATAATTCCTGGATCGGGGCTTATTGAATAATTTCCAATCGCTTCTGCGGAAGTTTGATCCAGTGCCTCATCAAAAAGAACATCTATTTGATTTGCATTAATTACGGTTGCGCTTATTAAAACCGGAGGTGTTAAATCCAACACTTCATCACCAACGTAAATATCGTCGTAATAAAAACTTGTTGCGTTACTCGATGTATAGACATTCAACATTCCTGAATGTGTTCCCAATAGGTTTGCCGCATCCGTAGCCGAGCCAACCAATCCAAAATTAGTTCCTCCAGCTGGATCGATATACAATGACCAATTTCCTAAATTGTCTCGAACGACACGAATTCCAATAGTAAAGCTTGTTGAAATTTGACCTGAAGGTCCTGCGGTTAATTCAGTATCTGTTCCTCCAACTACTTTGAATAATCGAACGGCATCCGTTGTTCCAGATTCTCCCAATTGAAGGTAAAACCCATCAGGATCAGTTGATAAATCAGCATTTGAAGAAGTGAGGTAAATTCGTCCGAAATTACCTGATGATGGAGAGAAGGCTTGTCTTGTCCAAAATTTCCATTCTTTGTTATCGAGATTTGCAAGATTATGTGCTGTGCTTAAATACGACGTTGCTGCTCCAACGTTATTTAATTGCAATTGATTTGAGCCATTAATTGTATAATCAGCATCTGTTCCGCCCCATGCTGGCGTAGAAGTAAAATTGCCATCAGTAAAGTCATCAAAAATTTGTCCGAAGCAAGTAAGTTGTGTTAAAAAAAACACAACGAATAAAAAGTGTCGCATAGTTGATTATCTGTGAGAGTAAATATACTAATTTTGCTCTGGATAACTTATTGAGGAATTATGAAGGTAGCGGTAGTTGGTGCAACAGGAATGGTAGGGAACATCATGCTTCAAGTTTTAAAGGAGCGAAACTTTCCCATTACGGAATTAATACCCGTTGCTTCGGAACGATCTGTTGGGAAAACCATTTCTTATGCAGGATCAGATTATACAGTAGTTGGACTTGAAACTGCCATTTCGATGAAGCCAGACCTTGCATTGTTTTCTGCGGGTGGTGATACTTCTTTGGAGTGGGCACCTAAATTTGCTGCTGCTGGAACAACTGTTATTGACAATAGTTCTGCTTGGCGTATGGATCCTGGAACAAAATTGGTCGTTCCTGAGATCAATGGAGAATCTTTGTCAAGTGAAGATAAGATTATCGCGAATCCAAATTGCAGTACAATTCAACTGGTTCTTGCTTTGAAGCCCTTGCACGAAAAATATTCAGCAAAGCGCGTTGTTGTTTCAACGTATCAATCGATTACAGGAACAGGTGTTTCGGCGACCAAGCAGCTTGAAAATGAACGAAACGGTACTGATGGCGAAATGGCCTATCCTTATCCTATTGATAAAAACTGTCTTCCTCACTGTGATGTTTTCACTGAAAACGGTTACACGAAGGAAGAAATGAAATTGACGAAGGAAACAAAAAAGATTTTGGATCCAAAAATCAATGTTACGGCAACTGCTGTCCGTGTTCCTGTTGTTGGTGGTCACTCTGAATCGATTAATGTTGAATTCGAGAACGATTTTGATATTAACGAGGTTCGCAGACTTTTGCACAACCAAGATGGAATTACCTTAAAAGATGACCCAACGACAAATATCTACCCAATGCCGATTTATGCAGAAGGAAAAGACGATGTGTTTGTTGGAAGAATCAGAAGAGACGAAAGTCAAGCCAACACATTAAACATGTGGGTTGTTTCAGATAATTTACGCAAAGGTGCAGCAACGAACGCAGTTCAAATCGCGGAAATATTAGTCAAGAAAGGTTTATTAAAATCTACGTTAACGGTGTAATTTCCAGCTTCGCTTCAAGACAGTCGCTCGAAAATCATCGAGTTGTTCAGTTACTCCTTTGTTGCTGAATTTTTGCATCAGCTTAAACGTTCCTTTTCCCTGTTTGTAGTCCATTTCATCGGAAAACATCGGGATTATTGCCAAAAAATTCACTTCCTTGTCCCCAACTTTGATTGGTAACAATGGTGTTTCTAGAAGCAAAGGGTTGGAAAGGAGCAAGTGGTTTTGCAGCATGGTTTCTGAAAGAGATTCCATATTTGCTCCACAAGGCATTGTATGGCCATGACCAAACCAAGTTTTTTGTTCGACCGCATATCTCGCTAATCGCTGAATCCATTTGAAGACCCAATTCATTCTAGGATTTTCCATTTCCTCCCATTCCCAGTAACTCGGTAAACAGAAGAACAGCTCGTTATACTCGTTTTCGTCTGTATTCTCTGGAACGGGCATTTTATAGTCACTCAATCCATTTGTCATCAACACTGAAACTGGACTTCTCAGCTCTAAATCTAACATTATCAGAGGCATTTCACCTTCTTTGGTTGGTACATCCATTACTCGATGTGCCCCAAAACGTTTCTCTAATTCTTCTTTCACGGTGCAAAGATACAATAGAAATTCTCGTAATTAGTCAATCACCTTTTCCAATAGTACCCAAAAGGCTTCACTTGAATTAACGCAACCTTGGCTGAGCATTTCGTGAATTTCTTCTTCGCGTGTTTTCGAATAGGTTTTCTTTGATTTGAAGATGGATAATTCCTCCGATTGATTAACCAATGCTTCGTGAATCGATTCTGCCGTTGATAAATCGATTTTTTCACTGTTCGCATTCAATGAAATAAGGTCGATATCCGTTTTATTTAGCTTAAACACCAAACACGATGAAGGCGATCTGTGCTCAATAAATTTGAGGTTCTCATAGACTTTTTGAAGCACCGTATCAGAAAACAAACCCACCAATTCGGCAGCAATTTCCTTGTTCGATTCATTCATTTTAACCCATTCCTCTTTGGATACACCATTGGCAACTGCAAAGTGTTTAAAATCTTCGTCGAAGATGTCCATCTCCTCTACTGTCAACATTCTATATTTCATCGGTGCAAAGGTACGCATTCGTGAAAAGAAACGAGTATTCTCTACACGTACGAATATTTCCTAATGTAGCTTTGTTTTCCTTTATAGAAAGATATTTTGGAAGTAATGAACCCCTTTTCATTGTACGTATTGATCATTTTAGAAACCTTTTTTAGATTTTTTCCAAAAGTTGTTTCTGATTCCAGTATTTTTCCTTCTGCATTGTACTTGAACCTTGATTTACTCTTGACACTTCCATTCTTGGAATAGTTAACGTATTTACGCTCCGTTTTTGAAATCGTAGATTCCCACATTTTCTCTCCGGTTTCTCTCTCGCAAGAAGAAGCATAATTCATAGAATCTTTATCGTAGTGATGTGTGTACAATAATACCTCACCATTTTCAACCTTTCGGACATGCTCAGTATAAGAACCATCATTGTTCTCTTCCCGAACCCTACAAACCGTAGATAGTTTCTTTTTATCCACCAATTCACCTTTTGGCTCACAACTATAATCCCAAATGCGCAAAATACGGTCGTTTTTAACAAACTCTTGTCGATTCAGTTTATCATCAACAAACTCATAACTCATTGCATAGCTCGTTTTCAAGTTTCTTCCAGACTGCATCAAGCAAAAAGACACTTTCTCGTTCGCTCCATAATCTAACAAAATGCGCGTTTTCAAACGGTCCTTTATATACACTTCCTTCTTTTTAACTTTACCATTTAAGTAGTTGAAATGCGTCGTTCTAGCTTTTTTTCCGTTAGATTTAATCGAACTGACCAAAGAATCCTGCTCATATGAATAACTCTCAATATCCTTCGCTCTAATAACGCGTTGAATTAAGCCTAATTCCGTTAATTCATATTCCGTTTTGGTTAATTTATCTTCCTTTCGTCCCCGTTCAATTATTACTTTTTGGATATTATTCTCTTTGCATTGTTTTGAGCTCAATTCATTACTGAACCCACTGTAATCCTTCAAAAGGTTATCTCCATCATGAAACTTTACTCGGTTCATATAGTACCTTGCTTGGTTGTCATTTGACGATTGGGAGAAGGAAATTAATGGTGTCACAAAAAGAATAAATAGTGCTTTTTTCATAAGTAGTGTTTAATGCACATATAAGAAAGCACTTAAAAATAGTTACAAGGTTTTTTGAAAGTGTATTTTTGTTCCATGCAAGAGAAAAAAGGGATTGCGATTTTAGGGTCAACTGGATCAATAGGAACACAAGCACTTGAAGTAATTCAAGCTTATCCAGAGAAATTCGACTTACAAATCATTACCGCAAATTTCAATGCCGATTTATTAATCGAACAAGCGATAAAGCACAAGCCGAACATGGTTGTCATCGTTGATGAAGCGCAATACAAAAAAGTGAACGATGCTTTGTGGGATCACGACATTAATGTTTTCGCAGGATCGGACGCATTGGCTCAGGTATGTGAAACGCAAGAAGTTGATGTTGTATTGACTGCACTTGTGGGTTACGCAGGATTGAAGCCAACTTTAACGGCTATTCGAGCTGGAAAACACATCGCTCTTGCAAATAAAGAAACACTCGTTGTTGCTGGTGAAATCGTGACAAAAGAAGCTGCTGAGCGCGGGGTGAATATTTACCCTGTTGATTCAGAACACTCAGCAATATTTCAATGTTTGATCGGTGAATTCCACAATCCGATTGAGAAAATTTATTTGACTGCATCTGGAGGTCCATTCCGAGGTTGGAAACGCGATCAATTAATTGGAGTGAAAAAGGAACAAGCTCTGAAGCACCCGAATTGGGAAATGGGAGCGAAAATTACGATTGATTCTGCGAGTTTGATGAACAAAGGATTGGAAGTGATTGAAGCCAAGTGGTTGTTCAACCTTCAACCAGATCAAATTGATGTGATCGTTCATCCACAATCAATTGTACATTCTTTGGTGCAGTTTGAAGATGGAAGTATGAAAGCTCAAATGGGCTTGCCTGATATGAAATTACCGATTCAATATGCCTTGACATACCCGAATCGATTTAAGACTGATTTTCCAAGGTTCAACTTTATGGATTACCCGAACTTGACGTTTGAGCAGCCGGATCGCGAAACGTTTAATAATTTGAATCTTGCTTTTCAAGCAATGGAAATGGGAGGAAACGCCGCATGTGCTTTGAACGCTGCAAATGAAATTAGTGTTGCCGCATTTTTGAAGGATGAAATTTCCTTTTTGGATATTGCACGGATCAATGAGCAGACGATGTTGGCGACGAGTGCTGTGAAGCTTCCTAGTTATGAGGATTATGTTGCGAGTGATGCTGAGGCAAGACGATTGGCTTTGGAATTTGTTGGAAAAAAATAAGACTCTTAAAATTTATCACAAAAAAAAGTCGGTATCATTTTCATGACACCGACCTTCTCTGGTTTGATTTGCTTTCCTGGCAATAAAACTCTATTTGCCTATCTCTAACTTCTTTCTCATGGCTTTCGACAATCCATCTTTGTGAAGATAGATGTTGATCGTTTTCCATTTGAAATAGCTTTCTGAAACGTACAAGTATCCTTCAGGATAGTTACCTGTTCCCCATGAGTTTTTCACGAGGAAATAACGTGTTCCTTTTTGATCTTTATACAATCCCACAATGTGCATTCCGTGATCATCAGTTGTTGTTTTGTTATCGTATCCTTCTTGACGAATTTCAGCGGTAACTTTTACTTCTTCAACTGGTGTTTTAAATGCGTTTGATATTTTGTCTGCTCCAGCATCTGAGAAGTTTTTGTTGTCACTTCCAGACACTTCGATTGTTCCACCATCAACAGGGTTGATTCCCAATCCATTTCTAAAGCTAAATCCATCCTCAGAAACATCTGCTCCCCATGCTAAGCTGTATCCGTTCTCAAGTGCATATTCTGATACTTCCATCAAATCGTCCAAACTAACATTGTAGCTTTTTCCCCAAGCCCAGTTATCTGCAATCTCTAACATGCACTCAGCATCCATTTCATGATTCGTGAATGAAGTCAATGAAATATAATCGTCCATGTCTAAGCCGATCGCTTTAGCATATGATTTCGGTGTGTATTTCTTACCATCGAGTTCAAATTCAGTTACATCATCACCCAAATAAGCATCCAAAATACCGTTGATCGCAGGTTTCCATGCTGATGTCAATGATTTTGTTCTTCTATTGTTCATGTGACCTAACAAGCCCTGAACGGCACCATCCAAAACAGCAAATAATTCACTGTGATTGTGCTTTTCCGAACCATAGTTCAATCCTTCATATGCTTCCAAAGGAACAATTCCGTAATTGCGAATTACAAATGGGATATCATGGAATGCACCACCTTCAGAGAAGTTGATTTTTCCACCCATGCGAATGTACTTCTCAAACTTTCCTTCATACGCTTTACGTACGATAAACATTTCAGATAAAAGGTCTGGGTTTTCATTTCCCTGTCTGATCAATTCTGATTCAAAGAACGACAATGCTGAAAAGCTCCAACATGTTCCAGTGTGTCCTTGACTTTGAACTGGTGTAGCATCAAGGTGGGCAATTTTTGAAAACTTATATTCACTTCCTTCGCTATTTGTTACTGGTTCTGAATAACCAAACTGTCCAAAACTGATCGAAGTAGATAGCCCAACTAATGTCAGGGCAACAATTATTTTTTTCATTTGTGATAATTTATGAATACCAAAGATACGTAACACAGGTGTGTCAGCAAGAATAATTCCAAAAATGAATTGTATTCTTTTTGGYGYYCGATAAATGGWTTTCTATTACYTMCSTTTTTKMWTNCGGTGAACTGCTTGATACGAKGTGATTTCTGYGATCGCCTCAYTCYATTGCGCACTAGTTCTATTCACCAGCGCGTTTCAATTTGTYCTTCTCTCTTCGGAAAAGATGCACGTCCTGATGAAATGATTTTCGGTAATTAAGMGAAATTGATCTTMGAAGSTGATTAAAGTMGAGCTRCTAAATATTAAATGCKWGGGTTTTATTTAAGCAACCAACCTTGGAATCCGAGKGWTTGTGCTTTTGTGCGAATTTCRCTTATYGATTCGTCYGATAATGATGCTCCTGCAGAAACACGGTGCAATCCACCTTTRACATCAAGAATGAAAGCATTCAACCCTTCCGATTTGAGTTTGTTCACCAAGTTCTCAGCATTCACYTTACTTCCGAAACAACCAACGATAAAATTCATTGAGTTTGGCTGAACAATTGGAACTCCAATTGGTTCAGGGATAATCTCTTCTGGTGATGCTGTGCTTTGAGTCTCAACTTCTGCAACTTCTGCTGAATTCAGTTCACTGATGTCAACATATACATACGTATCTTCCGTGAAACGATAAGGAATTACATCATTCGGTAATTCAAGACCGTCAATTTGTTCTTGGAGTGTTGGCTCTGTATTCTTTTCAAAGGTAATGTCTTCAGAATATGCCGTTTTCGTATAGTTTCCTTCTGCACTCGTGTAGAAAGGATTAAAATCTTTGATCGAAATAACTCCAGATTGAAGTACATCCGTTCGGGTAGGAATCCAAATTGAATAGAATGCGATCGGTAAGAAACAAGCTGCCGCAACGTATTTCCATACACGTGACTTACTTTTCTTCGGAGCGATTTCAACAATTTTAGCTGTTTCCCCTTCATTTTCTTTTGAACTTGCTAGAGCCAGTGTTTTCGGAAGGTGCTTGATTGTTACACTGTCTTCTTCCACTTCAACCAATATTGGTTCAACGATCGTTCTATTGATCGAGATTACCTCTGCTTGAATTTCTTCCACTTCTTTTTGTGCGATGAAATGCACTTGATCTAATCCAAATGATGCGAGCAAAAGGTTAAAGAAACGATCTTGTTCGAAACATAAATTGCTCTCCGAATCCATGAATAAAATCCCAACTCGATCTAGTTCAATTCGTTCACCTTTTTTCAATCGGTGATTCCATTTTGACACAATCGCTGACAGGTCATTCGACGCCTCATCAAAAGAAACTTCTTTGCGCGAAGCCAATTCATTGATCAACAAGCCATCATTGCTGATAAGTTGTTTATTGAATAACAGTGCTTTACGCGGAGGAATCATCACTCCTTTATTGTAGTCGATTTTAGCTGAAAGTTGCTCAGCAACAAATCCACCAAAAGTTGGTACGATAACACAATTGTGACGTAATAATAAATCTCCTATGGCTTGTTCGATCTGCTTCATTGCTTTACAAAGATACTAAATGCTACTGTACTTACGGAAATGGATGGAAGAGGTTACAACCTGAGCTCGATTTTATTGATTAATTCCGTCGATTTTGAAGCCCAACGTTTCAACTTTAGACAAGATATTACTACTCAAGCTTATAGAAAGGCGCGAACTTTTTCAACATCTTCGGGAACATCGATGTTTGGTGTTTCGATATTGGTTTCTACCACACGAATTGAATATCCGTAGTACATCCAACGTAGTTGTTCCAAGGATTCAATTTTTTCCAATTCCGTGGGTGCCAAATTCACTAGTTCCAGAAGGGTTTTCTTTCGGTAGGCATAGACACCGATGTGTCGGAAAAATGGAAACCGTTCTCGATCAGCTTGATTTGAATGATGTTCGTTTGGAATACCACTTCGTGAAAAATAGAGTGCATCGTTCTGATGATTGAGCACCAACTTTATTCGATTTGGGTTTTGCTTGTCTTCTTCTGAAACATCGGCAATTGCTAGTGTAGCAATTTGAACCTTGGGATCCGTGAAAGCTTCCAGTAATTGATCCAATTGTCGGTAATCAATCAAAGGTTCATCCCCTTGAATATTGATCACTACATCGGCCTCAGATTGACTTGCTACTTCACCACATCGATCGGTTCCTGTTCTGTGATCTTCAGACGTCATGACAACCTTGCCTCCAAAACCTTGAACTTCCGCAAAAATGCGTTCGTCATCTGTTGCAACAATTACTTCTGAAAGTAACTTTGATTTCGATGCTCCTTCATACACTCGCTGAATCATCGTTTTCCCGTTTAAGTCGATCAGGGGTTTCCCTGGAAAACGTGAAGACGCATAGCGCGCAGGAATAATTCCAATGCATTTCATACTTAGAACTTCATTTGAAGTTGAACAATAAATGAACGTGGCGCTTGAATATCTCCAGGGCGCGTAACGTATTCTGCATTCAGTAGGTTGTTGATGATAAATCCAACTCGATAATGCTCAGCGAATTTATATCCTGTTCTAAGATCCATCACAAATGCTCCTTTGTTGTTTATTTCTCGGTACGCTTTCAATCCTGGAAGAATTGATGTTCCTGGAATAATTTCACCTTCAAATATTGCATCAATGTTACTCATGAAACTGTTGTATCGAGCACTCATCCCAAGACTAAATCCTTTCCAAGTTGCTTCAACATCTGCTTTCACCAAATGCTTGAATCGATACTTTAAAATATTCGACTCTGGAGCTGAAAAAGTCGACAAATAAGCAGAATCTTGATTCAAACTGATTGGGTTCATGTATGTGTATCCAATCAGTGATGTCAATTCAACCGCTTTGATATTTCCTTGGCTGTTAAATGAAAATTCGATTCCAGAGATACGCGCTTTTTCAGCATTTTGTGCTTGGAAGCCGTACCAGTTATTCACGTAACCAATATCGTCAGGATTTAAACTCCACGTAATCGAATCAGGCTTGAAAGCACCGAAGGTAAACTCCATCATGTTATCGTATTGATTGATGAAACCTGAAACGTCAATTAGACCTTTCCAGCATTTTCCAATTTTCACCACTTGCTTAATTCCGATTTCTGCCGCCCAACCAATTTCAGGTCGGAGATTTGGATTCGGGAACACGTTCAATGCTCCAACGGTCGTTTGCGTGTAACGTTCCGCAACTGATGGATAGCGAATCCCTTGTCCAAACGAGGCTCTTAAGTGCGTGTACTCAGCAAGTTTGTAATGTGCTCCGATACGCAGAATTGGATAAACAGGGAGTATGAGAGAAGAATCCTTTCCGATGTAAAAATCAGAATCTCCCGTTCGGCCGTCTTGTTCAAAATATTCAAAGCGAACTCCACCCGTTAAATCGAGGCGTGTGAAATGCTGTTCATATTGACCATAGGTTGCAACGTTCGTTGAGTAGTGATCTCCAAATAATTTTGAGAATACATCTGATCGAAGGTATGTTACTCCAGCAGTAACTGCAGATCCTTTTTTCCATTTATGTTGAAATTGGTAATCACCATAAATCACACTTGAGCTTGAGTTTTGTGCCGTATTCGTTTCATTTACATTTGTAATTCGATATAAACGCGTCTTTACAGAATGTAAGTTTTTGCGCTTATCATAAATTTTGATGTAAGGATCGATGCTCAAACGTGTTCCAGCAGCGTATGTTAAGGTAGATGAGGCATCACTCGTGTCTGCACCACCACTTGGAGTATATCCCAGTGTATCGCTGTCCCAAATAATGAAATAGCCGGCTTTTTGTACTTGGAAATTGAATCCAATACCCGCCTTAATGTTTTTCTTTTTCTCAGGACGAATATAGAACGAACCACTAATTCTTCCTCTTTGTTCGATTTCACCTTGGCGGTAACCATCTGATAAGAATCCATTTCCAGAAATCGTGTATCCAACGTTCTTATACATTTTAGAGTTGTATGCTTCAGCTTGATGGAACCTTGGGCTTTTTGACCACCACTTGAGTGACGATCGTCTTGGATCTCCGTAAACTCCTGATTGAATTTTGAAGCGTGTTTCCCCTTTTAATGTTGGTTCTCTTTCTGAGATCGAAATCAATCCATTCAATGCACCTGATCCATATAAGACAGATGACGCACCTTTCATAATTTCAATTTGCGAAGCTGCTTCCATGGGAATTGCGTTCCATTTCGTATCTCCAGCATCTCCTGAGAGCAATGGCATTCCATTCCACAAGAGTAGCACACGACTTCCTGCCCCATATGCGAACCCACTACCTCCACGAATACTAACTTGACCATCCATGGCATAAACTCCAGGACTCTGATCAATCGCTTCTTCTAAATTGGATAAGCCCTTATTGTCAAACAATTCAGGTCGAATAATTTCCATTGAAATAGAAATATCCTCAATGGCTTGATTCCGTCTTCCTGCTGATACTACTATTGTTTGAAGATCTTGCACAGGAGAATTCATTTTGATGTTCAGCTCACCTGGACCTTCGACAATAAGTGTATCATTTAGATACGTTTGTGCAAAGATGATGAGTGTAACAGGGTAGCTAGATGGTGAGATGGAATAAGACCCATCGATATCGGAAAGTACTCTTTCTCCGGTTGAAGCTGATATTTTTGCTCCAAATATTGGTTCCTTAGTTTGACCATCTTCTACAATTCCTGTAACCTGAGAGATACATGCAATTGGAAAAGATAAAAATAGTAATAGCAAGTGTTTCATAGACGAATTTTTCGTAAATTCAAGAGACCTAAAATACCATTTTTTGTGGATTATACCTACCTACACTATCGAATTGCGTTAACGCTGTTGCATCGCGTCGGACCAAAGAAAGCGCGAAAACTCCTTGAGTCCCTCACTTGCAAACAATTATTCACGCTTTGTGCTTCAGATTTGCGTCGGAAAACTGGAGTTTCAGCCTCCTTTATTGAAAAAATGGGCAGAAAAGAAGCCCTTCATACTTCTGAAGGCATCGTTTCTTTTATCGAAAAACATCAAATCAATACAATTTTCTACACCGATGAGGGGTATCCCAAACGGCTATCAGAATGCCCAGATGCCCCTCTACTATTGTATCAAAAAGGTCAAGAAAGTTTAGCGTACGATCACTGGGTGGCCATTGTAGGTACTCGAAACGCAACATCTTACGGTAAATCCATCTGTCGTGAACTCATTCAGTCATTCCAAGGAAAAGGCATTGTTGTAGTAAGTGGTTTAGCACTTGGTATTGATTCTTACGTCCATGAATATTGTTTAGAGTTTGATGTACCCACGATTGCCGTTTTGGGTCATGGCTTGGATCGAATTTATCCTCATAAAAACCGTGATTTAGCCAAGTCAATTATACACTCAGGATCACTTATAACCGAATTTCCACCGAAYACTTTACCMGACCGTGAGAATTTCCCAAAACGAAATCGAATTGTAGCSGGTCTGTGCGACGCAACTATTGTTATTGAAAGCAATACTAAAGGAGGATCATTGATCACAGCAGACCTCGCGAATGGGTACAACCGTGACGTGTTCGCTTACCCTGGAAACATCTTTCAGGCGAGTTCTCATGGTTGCAATGACTTGATTCGTTCGAATAAAGCACATTTAATAGCATCTAGCAAGGATTTTTTGGCATTGATGGAATGGAACACAGCCCATACTCCACAAAAGGAAATTGTTGTACAACACGATTTGAGCCCGATTCAACAGGAAATTGCCACTGCGATTGGAACATCGACCGTGCATATAGATGAACTTGCAGAAAAAACACGTTTGAGTTTATCAACATTAAACGTCGAACTATTCGATTTACTTATGTCAGGTGCATTAAATGAATTGCCCGGAAAACGATTTGTTATGGCATAAAAAAWGGCGCTCATGAGTCATGAGCGCCATTGGGTATTTTCTTTTAAAGTCTATCTTCTTACTCCTGTATTGAAAAGGCGTCTGTTATCGACAACATCTCCAAGTTTAGTTAAAGATCTTCTTGTAGAATTCTGAAGTTGAGCTTTAATTGCATTGGCAAGTTTCACTTTTTCTGCATCGTAGTCCTTTGCAGCAACTGCTTTTAATGTTTTCTCAACTTTAACAACAAAGACACCAGTAGTTCCTTCAATTGGAAGTGAGCGTCCACCATCTTTCAAAATTGCGAATACCGCACCAACTACTTTCGGTTCGAATCCAGCACCAGACAATTGTGTGTTTGCCATTGTAACTTCGGCTTTAATAACTGAGACACCTTTACCTTTAATGTCAGTCAATTTCTTAGACTTCATCTCAGACTTGAATTTTTTCACCTTCAGATCTTTGATGTAATCCTGTTTCACAATCCTTTTGATGTCTTCAAATTTTGGTGTTCCTTTTTCAATTTTCCCAGCAAAAATCGCAATGATGTAGCGGCTTTTATCTTTTATTGGTGAATTAACTAAGGTTCCAACTTCCGATCCGTCTTTAAATACAAGGTCTAACAATTTGTCCTCTGCGTAACGTGTATTAAAGTTTGTGAATGCAGGAGCATTGTCCTTTAATTCAAACGTTTTTGAGAAATAATCTCCTCTTTTAGCGATCGTGTCAAAACGCTCAACTCGTTTGTACGGGTCAGAAATATTCGAAAGCTTCTCGTCCAATTTATACAATAAGTTGTATGCTTCTTCCTCAATTGCTTTTATTGTTTCCTTACTCGGTTTAAGCGTTTTTTGAACTATTGCTAAACGTGGGTATTTCTTTCCTTTTCGAGCAGTAACTTGAATAATGTGGAATCCAAACTGTGTTTGAACCACTCCGATCTCACCAATTGGTTTGTCTGCTACATACGTTGCAAATTGAGGAACCATATCTCCAAAGAAGAAATCTCCGAGGTCACCTCCTTTTTCTGCTGATCCAGTATCTCCACTATGCTTGCTCACATACGCTTCGAAATTGTCATTGTTTATTTCTTTCAATAAACTATCTGCCAATGCTTCTTTAGCAACTACATCATCTCCTTCAGCTACACTGATCAAAATATGACGTGCATTGATTGTATCTGATGTGAAACCAATAACTTTCCCCATTGAACTAGAACCATTGAATTCGTATGGTCCAACAACATCTCCTATGACAGCGTTTTGATACGCCTCATCCATTCCGTCAGGGTATGTAATGTAACGTCCATCTTGCGCTTTTCTGTGTGATTTTGGAATAGCAGTACTGAAAGGTCCGCTTGTGTAAAAACGCAAATCGCTATTCTTTCTGTTCACAACGAAGGCTGAATCATTCGTCGTTGCAATAAATTCTGCTTTCAATCTATCCAAGTTAGCGTCGAAGCTCTTAATATCATCGTCGCTTGGTTCGATATTAATTTCAAAGAAATGCAGTCTACGCGTGTTTTCTTTAACTTGATATTTCTTGTCGTTTTTGTGCTCTTCGAAATATGCTTTCAACTTTGTGTCTGTAGCACCTTTTTCGTAATCACTATCTAAAAGATCTCTGAATCGTTTAACAACATAAGAGATTGATTTCTTCTCGTTGTTTGCTAAAAATTCATTTTTAGCTTCAAGGTCTGTGATGTAAATCCCTTGACCAAGGATGTCAAAGTATTTTTCTTGACGACGTTTCTTTTTATAGTAATCTTCTGTGTTTTCCCATGCTTTCACTTGCTCTGGCTCAGCAGATTCTCGCATTTCGTTAACACGTGTTTCTAATTTCTTTGGGCTAAATGCTTTTGTAATACTATCTGTAAATGCCGGTGAATTCAAAAACTCCGCTTGCGGGTCGAAACCGCGAACAGCATATAAATATGCATCGAATTCATCGTCRCCAACTYCAATACCAAGTGCTTCGTATTCTTTTTCAAGAAGTTGTTCTTCAACAAATGACCTCCAAACTCTATTTTCATCTACTTCTTGAGGTCGCTGTCCTTGCTGCTGAGCTGTTTGGATTGCATTTGTACGTGCAATTTCTACTGCTTCGCTGAACTTTTTATCGTCAACTTTCTCACCATAAATTGTCCCTATACCATAAACTGGTTCGTTACCACCTGTGATTTTTGACCAATCCCCCATGATAAAGGCCATAAGTGCTATTCCTATAACGATAAGAACTAACCACCCATTATCACGTATTTTTCCAATAATTGCCATCTGTGCTATTTTCTAAATAAGTGTGCGAATATAACGAGATGTATCCATATATAAAAGGAAATGACTCATATTATTAGAACGGTGAACGAATAGCAGAAGACGAAAAAATCCACACCGCTAAACGATGTGGATTTCAATTACTCGAAGAATGAATTTAACGTCCTCCTTCTTCCTCTTTTATTTTTCTTTGTTCTTCCGCTTTTTTTCTAACTGCTTCTTCCGCAGCTTTTTTAGCCTCTGCATCTTTTTTCGCCTTTTCTTGACGTGCCTTTGTTGCTGCCTCCTGTGCCGCTTTACGCTTTACTTCCTCAGCCTTGCGAGCTGCTGCTTCTTGTTGAGCCGCTTTTTTAGCTGCTGCATCTTTAGCTGCCTT
>NVXP01000112.1 GCA_002733985.1 Fluviicola sp.
CAAGGTCTATCGTTATCATCCCGCCCAATAATAACTCTTTGGAAGTAAATGCCCCTTACATTTATTTATCTACACTTTCACGCCCACTGGCTGAAAAAGGCTATTACGTTTTTCCTGTTGCGTAAATTTCTATGAAGATCGTGCGAGCTAGCCTGGGTAAATTAATGGTATTGCATATAACTGATTAGAATATACCTAATTGCGCGGCGTAAACCTGTATGTTTTTTGTACACTTTTGTACGTTGTGTGTTTTGAATGCATTAGTTCGAGAATTTGTTGAGAGTCGGTTGCTGATTCCTAATAGTGTTAGCTTAAGGGGGGTGTAGTACCATTAAGCTTTGAGACGGTGCATAATGCACTAGGTTATTTTGTCGTAGGTTTGTAATATTAGTGGAATTGTTATGGAAGTTGGAAATGCAGTGGTCGATGAAATATTCGCCAAGTACGAGGGAAAAGACGCAGAAATTCAAAACCTTCCAGAGCCTGATCGTTCAGTCATTTTATCTGTCAGCGCACAAGCGATTATCGATACCGGTGGCTTCATTACCTTTTTCGAAGATGATATAGAAGCGAATTTGGACTTTCAGGTGTTTGTCGACGCATATCGCCGTATTGGCATGGATAAGTTGGCAGATAATCTGTCTGAAGTTCTGGCACTTTTTCCTGGCGGCAAACCGCAACCTGACTTAAATGAGCGGCAGTTATACTTGGCACGATTCTTCGAGGATGAGAGCCCGGAATATATCAATATCATTGGAGCGTTAGAAAATGCTTTCTTTGATAATAATGATGCTATCTATCAAGGAGCTGCTGCATATTGTGAGGCCATGTAAGGCTGTTTTAGTGCGCTGAGCTATAGTGAATAACAGGTGGCTTTAAGCCGTCCGGTGTTGTGTGTTTTTATTAAATATAGTCGAGGTGTTATTTGTATCACTTTTTTGCTTATGTATCTAAATTGAAATATATCCTTCGATGGGGCCTTAAGCGCAATGTTGAAAACGAAAATGTTAAAGAGCATAGCTTTGATGTTGCAGTCATTGCTCATGCGCTTGCAATCATTAAAAATCGTTACTTTGATGGGGAGCTGAACCCTGACCGAATAGCTCTTATGGCGTTATATCACGATGCTAGCGAGGTGCTTACGGGTGATTTGCCCGGCCCAATCAAGTATTTTAATCCTACGATTGCGCAAGCTTATAAGGAGGTTGAGAAGGCCGCTGAGGAAAAGCTTATTACCATGTTACCTGAGTCGATGAGGGAGGATTTTTTACCTCTTATCGATTATAAACAAGCTGGGGAGGAGGTTGGTAAGTTGATCAAAACAGCTGATGTTATCTCGGCATATTTGAAGTGTATTCAAGAGGTGGATGCGGGAAACAAAGAATTTGTGGTGGCAAAAGAGCGTGTTGAATCAGTGTTGAGGGACGATCAACAGCCAGAAGTACGTTTTTTTCTAGAAAAGTTTGTCCCTAGCTATCGGTTGACATTGGATGAGCTAGGCTAGCTTGTGTTGTCATTTATGTTAACAAAATCATTGGGTTAACATGGTTAGTTGTAGTTAATTCGATATTATGAAGTTACCTGTTGACGCTAATTGAACGGGTCTGTATAGTTCGCTCCTCTTTGATGCGGGGTGGAGCAGTTTGGTAGCTCGTCGGGCTCATAACCCGAAGGTCGTTGGTTCAAATCCAGCCCCCGCTACCAAAGCTAAATCAAGTGCATAAAGTCAAAATCATCGTACTCTGGTTTGTTCTCCTTGCGGCTATCTGGTCGAAGCCTAGTTTGCCTAGGGCTAAGATGTGGCGCGGCTTCCAATAGAATAAGTATTCATTGATATATTTTTTTATTCCGATACAGTGACTGCTTATAACCTATCACTATCAGCGTTGGATGCGCCGTACAGGGAATTTTATCATGTTGTTTGCTTTAGTTTTAGCGGTATTAACCGTTGCTGGTTGGACAATAACCCCCAAATTAAGAAAATTAACCACTAGCCAGGCGTTAGGTTGGTTGTTCCATACTCTAGGTATGGTTGGCGTATATGCGCTGGCAGGGGGCGTTATGGCGGCGTTTGCAGTAACGAGTGAAACCTTGGCACTGTATTACAATTGCCTGTATGTTGTCGGTGGTACTACTGCTATCTTTGTCGCTATCAAGATATTTCTTGGGTTTAGAGCAAAAACTGAAGTTCTAGAAACCAAAACCTCGTAGAGTGATCGCTTCGCTGTAAGCTATTAGCCAAAAGCTACTCGTTTTTATGGGGTAGATACCAATCATTTTTCGTGTATGTGGCAGCGTACAAAAAATCCTAGTCTAATCGGTAACCGTCAGGTGGTCGGTGATAAGGCCAAAAAAACGCATGTCTGCTGTGCCTATGTCGTCGCCACTTTCGCTCTTATAATGCCAACCTAAATGCTCGCCACAGCCTTCGCAATAGGCGTATTGCCATACATAACCGGGAAACCAGGAGTATTGGTTGGTGAAGGTGCCGCTTACGATGCAGCCACTGGCAATTTCAAAGGTTTGTACGTCAAAACTCATACCTGATGGGTTGGTAAGGACATGGTGGGAGCTTTGCTTGATTGGGATGAGGAATAAAGGTGAGGTAATGGTATAGTGGCAGGCTTTGCAGACGATCTTTGGTGCTGCCTTGAGAGTTTCGCCGCTTTTTAACTGCTGAACCAGTTGAGATAAGGGGGTTGAGTGCTTTACTTCGTTATTGGATGTGTCTTCGTCGCCCAATCCAATGGGTGAATTCTCTTTGCTTTTTGAGTTAACCTGTTTGAAATTGTTGTCAGTGCTGTTGGTCATTGTACACCGGTGATGTATGAGGGGTGGTTGGTGCGTACATAGTAGCTCTAGCTTACTCGGATTTTGCTGTTTTTGGTGCCTTCGGATTATAGTTAGTATTACGACCTAATCAACAGCGCCCGCTGGGAATGTGCTCCCATATAATGGGTTTTGTGCCATATGATATGTTTCAATGAGCATCAGTTTCTCGTAGTATTAGACAACTTAATATCGTTCTAATAATAAACATAATGTATTTCTGAGTTGCCTCTTCATTTTTAAAAGATGTTTGTCTATGTCCGGTTTGAAACTATTTTATTTTGTCCTTTTTGGTCAGACCATCTCCCTTTTGGGGACAACCCTAACTAATTTCGGGTTGGGTGTATGGGCCTATGAACTTAGTAATGAAGTAACAGATTTTACCAGCATTGCTATAGCTTCCACCTTGCCAGGTTTGGTGTTCGGGCCGTTTATTGGGGCCTTAATAGATAGGGCAAAGCGTAAAACCATACTCTTGTGTGCTCAGCTAGGGTGTGCGTTAGTCACCGTGGTATTGGCTGCATTATACATGACGGACCAGCTAACAGTGTGGATGATAGTGATAATTGTCCCTGTCGCATCGGTTTGTACCACCATGCTGCAAGTTGGATTTACTTCTTCTATTTCCCTTGTGGTACCTAAAGAATCATTAAGCAAAGCAAATGGCATGTTAATGCTAGGATTTGGCACGGTGCAGCTTGCGGGCCCCATGTTGGCAGGGCTTACCTTGGATACGATTGGGATGCGTGGTATCTTTATTATAGATATCGCAACCTTTATTGTTGGTTTGGTTACTATTGCTATTGTGTCATTGCCAACGCCAAAAAGAGACCCAGATAAAGAAAAATTCACACTGAGTCACGCCTTTACTGACCTTGTGGATGCCTATCGGTACATGAAAAAAAGAAAGGGCCTGTTGTCGGGCTTATATGTGTTTACGCTTGTGGGGTTTAATGTTTCTGTTGTTCAGGTGTTATTTTTGCCTTTGGTTTTAGGGCTTGGGACACGTACCGACCTTGGCTTTGTTCAGTCTGTAGCGGGTATGGGGGCTGTTGTTGGTGGAATCTTAATGGTAGTTTGGAAAGGTGCATCAAGACAAATGTACGCTGTATTAGGGGCTTCGCTGGTTGTATCAGTGTTATTGATAATTGTTCCAATCGGACAAGAAATTTGGTTGTTAGCCGTTGGAGGCTTTTTTATAATGATGGTTTCACCCATTGCTGCCACTTCAAGCCAAACTTTATGGCAGAAGAAAATCGCGCCTTCTTACCAGGGCCGTGTGTTTAGCCTGCGCAACACAATTAATCGCTCGGCTCAGCCGTTGGCTTTTTTATCGGCAGGATTTTTTGCAGACACCTATTTTGAGCCACATATGGTAGAGGGCGGGGTTTTAGCAGAGTATTTTGGTGGGATATGGGGCGTAGGCCACAGTCGAGGTATTGCTCTTATGATATCGTTCGCCGGCGCTATAAGCTTCGTCATTGTAGCGTTAACCTGGTTTGCGCCGGGAATTAGGCGATGCGATATTGATATTCCAGATGCGATTGATGATGTTGTCGATACAGGTACTGATGATGTTGGTGCTAATAAAGGTAGTGAAGTTGGAACCCTGCAAGATTAATACTTGTGGTCGGACGAAATGGATTAGGAAACTGTTAGATAGGGAAGGAAGTGTATAGGTAGATTTTTTAAAAATTAATGTATACTCGCATCTGCGAATGTAACCGTATAGATTGAGATTGAGATTGAGGCACGTTTAGATGTCAATGGCAAAACAACAACAAGAAGAAGTACAATTTGGGACTGTAGAGAATACATACCCGTTAACTGCTATGCAGCAAGATCTATATATAGATTCGATTTTACATCCTGAATCTTTCCGAAATAGCTTAGGCTATGCAGTGGAAATGAAATCTCCTATCAATGTTGAATTGTGGGGCTCGATTATTCAGCAGTTACACGATGCCCAGTCAATTCTCAGGATGCGGGTTGTACTCGATGAAAACACGGGGGCGGCAAAGCAAGAGTTTTTGGCTTCGACCTCCGTTACATTAAATTTTATAGATCTGACCTCTGAAAGTGTTAGCGCAGAGGGTATGAAAAGTAAGGTTAATGAGGTGATTCATCGCCATTATGATGTTGTTGGTGGTGAACTCGTTCATTATTATCTGTTTGCGCTTTCAAAAAGCCATTATGTGTTTGTTATGGCGGCACACCATATATTGATGGATGGCCTTGGCTTTGCGACACATCTTTCGTCGATTTGCCAAAATTATGAAAATTCTATACAAAGCAAACCCCTCGATTTTGGGGCCGATGCTTTTCCAGGTCATATTGCGGAAAGTGCTCTCCTATTTGATACCCCAGAGGTAAAGGCTTTTTGGCAACAAAAACTGTCCAATATAGTGATGTTAGATACCTCCGGTATCGTAGGTTCAGAAGAGCAAGATGAAAAAGTAGAAAGGGAACTGGTTTTAGATGATGAGCACTGGACTGCCATTAAGCATTATTGTCGGGCACATAAGGTAACCCCTGCCCATTATTTTAAATGTATTTATGGCTTGTTGTTGAATAAATATTGTAAGCCGAGTGGTGACTTTTATATAAACGAACTCGCTTCTGCTCGACCCAAAGGGCATGCCTCATCAATTGGTCTGTACTTTCACCAATTACCATTTGTTTTCTCAAAAGAAAAGTTTGATGATGCTTCCTCAGTGAGTGAGTTGATCGAATATGCACRAGGGTTTCAAAAGGGCTTAGGTACCAATAAATATATATCGATATCGTTGCAGACTGAACTCACCCCTGAAGCTGAAACTGGYTTCATGTATAATTTCATTATATATCCTCAAATGGATTTTTTAGGYCGGCAAGAGCGTTTGACTCCGGTAATGAATGATGTCCATGGTCAAGTTCAATTCGTGCCAAAAATTGTCGGAGGTAAATGTCATCTGGAAATGGTTTATTTTCGATCGACGTTTAATGATTTAGATTTCCTTCAGCGTGTCGAATTTATTAGTCAGCAATTGATCAATGGAGTCGAACTCTTTCGCGACTTGGATATGGTGCTACCGAATGANNGAGAGGTTCAAACTAATCAATGGAATGAAACCGATCGAGTACGTCCAAGAATAGAGTCTGTTCAACAGTTATTCGAACAGCAAGTTGAAACAAGCCCAAATGCTGAAGCGCTGACTTTTGAAGGTCAGAGTCTTTCCTATGCCGAACTAAATGCTAGAGCAAACCAGCTGGCCGCATGTCTTTGCTCGAAAGGTGTAGCGCCAGGGGCATTGGTTGCTTTGTGTATGGAGCGTTCCATCGAAATGGTGGTAAGTATCTTCGCCGTGCTGAAAACGGGTGCGGCTTATATACCAATGGATCCAGAGCTGCCCGATGAGCGTCTGAGCTTTATTCTTGCTGATACCTGTGCCAAAGTACTGATAACACAATCGCAATTAATTGGTCTAATCCCTACATCCGATACAACGGTAATTTGTGTTGATACCGACCCAGAGATAGAGACTTTTCCGTCAGAGAACGACCATGTAACGATAGATGAAGAATCTGATGCTCTGTTTAATGTTATCTATACCTCCGGCTCAACCGGCAATCCAAAAGGCGTCATGGTTACGCAAGCCGGGATTATTAACCGGGTATTGTGGATGCAAGAAACGTTTGGGCTTGATGCAGATGACCGAGTGCTACAGAAAACACCTTATAGTTTCGATGTTTCTGTATGGGAGTTTATTTGGCCACTAGTGTGCGGGTCTACGTTGGTTATCGCCAAGCCAAAAGGGCATGCGGATACAGAGTATCTAGTAGAATTAATTAAAGCACAAAAGATAACCACACTTCATTTTGTACCCTCAATGCTTAATGTTTTTCTTCAATTGGAAACCGCTTGTGAGTGCAGCTCACTGGTACGAGTGATGTGTAGCGGTGAGGCATTAGGGGAGATAACAGCAACTGAATTTTTTGAAACTTTCCCAGGTGTTGAATTACATAATCTTTACGGTCCGACGGAAGCGTCTATTGACGTGAGCCATTGGCAGTGCAAAAAAGAGCTGTGTGTTGGCGGTGTACCTATTGGCAAGCCAATCGCCAATATCAAACTTCATATTCTCGGCGATGATTTAGAAATACTACCCATTGGTGTCATTGGCGAACTTTATATTGAAGGTGTCGGCTTGGCTCGAGGTTACTTGAATTTACCTGAGCGCACCGATAAAGCCTTTAGAATGGGGGAGCAAGGCTCAGCTTGGGAAAATAGACGCTTATATCGAACAGGGGATATTGCCCGCTATCGMAAAGATGGGAATATTGAGTTTTTGGGGCGTGCGGATCTTCAGGTGAAAATTCGCGGTTATCGTATCGAAATTGGTGAGATTGAAACGGCCCTTAAAAAGCATGATTCTGTTTCCGATGTGGTTGTGAGCACCCGAGGGTCTTTGGGGGACAATYTRCATATTGTTGCTTATATTGTTGGSGCGGGAGAATCTCTTTGTGTGCACGAAATGAGAGAGTTTTTGACCGAACATATACCGTCTTATATGATCCCAGCGGCATTTTTTCTGATAGAGAATGTACCTTTAACGCCAAATGGTAAAGTTAATCGAAAAATACTACTTCAATGCAACGATCACATTAAGCAAAATAAGGAGTTTGTACCTCCAAGGACCGAAGCAGAAAAACAACTAGCAAATCTTTGGTGTCAGGTGTTAAAGGTTGATAAAGTAGGTGCTTTCGATAATTTCTTTGATTTGGGTGGGCATTCCTTGATGGCCACGCAGTTGGTTTCTCGTATCCGTAGTGAGCTTGACGTGCCGATTGGAGTCGCTCACATATTTAATATGGATAATTTGGCTGAGCAAGCTTTGTTTATAGAAACAGCACAGGTTGCTAAGCAAGACGTTGATTCTGGCAATGAAGAGGGTAGTGTTGAAATCGAGATTTAAACCGGGGGGCAGCCTTTTTTTAAGGCTAATATAATAAATATTATGGTGTGGTTTGGGGTGCGGTTTGGGAATTGTAGATTTTATTAGTCGATTGCAAGGATTAGGGATAAAGCTGCAACTTGAAGGAAGTAAATTAAAAATTAATGCACCGGAGGGCGTATTAACAGACAGTTTAATACAGGAATTAAAGAGTAATAAGCCTGCTATTGTCGAGTTTTTGGGTGCGCTCCAGCCACAAGATAATTTAAATATTAAACCGATATCCTCGGATTATCTTGGTAAATCATTTCCTTCGTCATTCGCGCAACAACGACTGTGGTTTTTGGCGCAAATGGATACGCAAAATACTGCTTATAATATGCCAGCGACCCTTCGTCTTAAAGGGCCGCTAGATATAGAAGCTCTTAGGAAAAGTTTCGAAACAATCATTCAGCGACATGCGATTCTGCGAACATCCTTCATCGAAAACGATGGCATTGCCGAACAAATTATCCATCAGATGGATCGTTGGGAATTGCCAGTTGATGATCTAACGATTGTTGATGGCAAAGAACTAACGACAGAAGAAAAAGAAGCTGAAGCAGTCAGCCAAGCAAATCTTGATAGAGAGCAYTATTWCTCGTTGTCAGAATGGCCGTTAATTAAAACCCGTTTATTAAAGTTGGGTGTAACGGACCATTGTTTACTGGTGAATATGCATCATATTGTCGCCGATGGCTGGTCAATTGGTGTGTTTATGCGCGAGCTGTCTGACTTGTATCAAGCGTATGCCGAAAATAAATCGAATCCCCTTAAACCACTARCGGTTCAATATGCAGATTATGCTCWCTGGCAACGTCAATGGTTGCAAGGTGATGTATTGGATCGTCAAGTGGGCTATTGGACAAAGCAGTTACACGGGGCCCCTGATATATTACGTTTGCCTACTGATCGRCCAAGGCCCGCGGTGCAAACTTTCAATGGTCTTCAAATTGAACATCAGATAGATGCGGAGCTAGCGACGGATATAAAGGCATTGGCATTACGGTTAGATGCTTCGCCATTTATGATTATGTTGGCAGGTTTTCAGTTGATGTTGGGCAAGTACGCTCAAATGCACGATGTGTGTGTGGGTGTTCCCGTTGCTGGCCGAGGAAAGGAGGAATTAGAGCCACTCATCGGATTTTTTGTAAACTCCGTGATTATCCGCACACATTTGGACGGCAACCCCTCAGTGCTTGAGCTGATCGAACAAGTAAAACAGACAACGCTTGCTGCTTTCTCTCATCAGGATGTGCCGGCTGAGGTAGTACTTGATGCTTTGGATATTGAACGACACTTGGATCATACCCCGTTAGCCCAAGTCGGCTTTGCATATGAACATCAAGTCACCGATAAAGTTGATGAGTTGGCAAGAGGTTTACAGGTTGACATCGTCAAGACCGAGCTCGTTACCGCCAAATATGATTTGACACTCTATGTTAGTGAAACCGACAACGGGTACGACTGCTCGCTGGAATACAATACCGATTTATTTGATCCGCAAACGATTGAACGTTTGTTGTTGCACTATGATAACGTGCTGACAGCAATGCTTAGTAATCCAGAGCAAGCAACGCTACACTTGCCGATAATCGGTAAGGGTGAGCTCTTTGATCCACTAGGGTTAGATGAAGAGGTCTACGAATCAGTATTGCCACTTTCGGCAATGCAACGGGATCTATACCTTTCGAGCTTGACAAATCCAGACACGCTGGAAAATAGCATGGGCTCTCCCATAGAGATTCACCACCGTTTAAATGTGGATCTATGGGTAGACGAATTTACCCGGTTTGCTAATAGTCAAAGCGTATTGCGGGCTGATGTTGTTATGTCTAATGCTCCGTATTTGGACGTAGCCTATCAATGCATTAGAAAACCTGGCCCGATATTCTTTGATATTGTTGATTTATCTGAAAATCCACCGAGTGCGGATGAACTGGAAAAGATGGTCGAGAAACTCATTCGTCGACCATATTCATTTGATCGCGACGGCCACGACGCGTTGGTTAATTACCACCTAATTAAGTTGGCTGACGAACACTGGGTGTTTGTGTTTGCGATGCATCATATGATACTGGATGCTGTAGCGGGTATTCAACAGATCTTGACGGTGGTGCCTAACTACGAAAAACGTTTTGAAGATCCGTCTTGCACTGACCTTCAAGTGATAGACGATCTTTATCCTGCCTATATTCAATATGACCAATTAACTACTGATAGTTATGAAATAACACGTTACTGGCGCGATAAATTTAGCAGCGTTGAGCCCCTGGATTATAAAGTCCTTAATCCTGTTGATGAAATTATCCGAAAAGATATAGCGCTCACCGATGGACATTGGAGCGCCATTCGAACCTATTGTCGAAAACAGAAAATCACCCCGGCTATCTATTTTAAATGTGTATTGGCCCTTATATTTAAGCATTATTGCCGTGCCGAAAATGATTTTGTTATGAGCGATGTTGGTGTCGGTCGTCCCAAAGGTCACGCAGAAGGAATTGGGTGTTATTATCAGATAATTCCATTCTTATGCCAGTCTGATGTATTGCAGCCTAATGCCACTTTTGCCGAATTATTTAAAGCGGTAAAAGTACAACAAAAAGATCAGAAAAAACAACAGCCGTTATCAATCCTTCAGCAGTCTACATTGGTTCCTAAGGGCCGTCTTGGGGTTATGTTTAACTTCATGAGCTTTTATCAAGAGCTCAACATCCTAGGTAAAGCAGAGCCTATTGCTCAGTTTATCCCTGATGTAGAGTCTTTTATTCAATTTGCAGTAAAAGTGAATGGTCCTTCCGTCTACCTATGCCTCGACTATGACGGAAAAATATTTGAGGATCGCGATCTGCTAGAGCGGTTGGTGCAAGTTAGCGAGCAAATCGTGGCTGGTGTAGAACACATCGGCCAGCTTGCTATTGTAAATCCAAAGGAGCAAGTCTTACTGGAGCATTGGTCTGTTGGTGATAAGCGAACTATTATAGATCGCCCCGTACAGCGACCGTTTGAAGAACTCAGTGTTGAGAACCCTGAACTCACCGCGGTGATTTTTGGCGATACGCAGTGGAACTATCGGCAGTTGAATGAAACGGCAAATCGGCTAGCGAACACCTTAATCGAGGGAGGGTTGCGTGCGGATCAGGCGGTGGGTATTTGTGTATCACCATCTCCTTGGTGGATTGCTGGGGTGTTGGCTGTACTGAAAACGGGTTGTCGGTATATACCGATCGCTACGGATTATCCTGTTGCGCGAATTAAGGATATTGTCGACGATGCTGGGATTTTGGTGTTGTTGGTAAATGAAGCAGTCAATAGTAGGTTGTCGGAAGSGTTGTCTGACCTGCAATTGTTAGTTATGAATGATGCATTGATTCGAGAAAGCTCTGCTGAACAGCCTAATGTAGAGATTGCATCGTCGTCTTTGCTTTATACAATTTATACTTCAGGCTCCACGGGTAAACCTAAGGGYGCCAGTGTTASTCATCGWAATGCAGAAAATCTGTTGGCATGGTATACCAACGAATATGCTTTCGATGCTCATAGTCAGAATTTGGTTATTAGTAATATAGGTTTTGATTTAACCCAGAAAAACATATTGGCACCATTACGTACCGGCGGCGCCATTGTGTTACCAGAAATGGAGGATTATGATCCGCGGGTTATTAATGATGTTATGCAACAACATCATGTTACTCACCTGAATTGCGCGCCGAGCTCTTTATATGGCCTTGTTGAAAGCGATGACGTTAATCTAGCATATTTTACGACCCTTCAAACCGTATTGCTTGGAGGGGAGYCGATAGAACTGGGAAGATTGCGGCCGTGGTTTGATCGCGATGATTGCCAATGCAGTTTGGTGAATATGTACGGCCCGACTGAATGTACCGATATAGCGGCGAGTTATACCATTAAAGATTTGAAATCTTACGCGGCTGCAATGGAGTCATCGCYAATAAAAGATATTCCCATTGGAAAGCCCAATGATAATGTTTGTCTTCATRTWTTRGAYAGAAACCTWACCGCSGTGATACCAGGTTGTGTTGGTGARCTCTGCATTAGYGGTGARAGTGTTGGYGCAGGTTACCTAAACCGGGATCAGCTAAATATCGATTCCTTTGTTGAATATCAAGGGTTGCGTACCTATAAAACGGGTGATTTGGTRCGTTATAACGARGCCGGCGACATAGTTTATGTGGGGCGAAAGGAYTTYCAGGTTAARTTGCGTGGWTTACGCATAGAGTTAGATGAGATTCGTTTTGCTCTTACGCAACTTGCTGGTGTGAAAGATRGYCTCGCATTGGTTGATAAYGAGCGGTTGTTAGGTTTTGTTATTGCTTCAGCGGTCGATGAAGGGTATCGCAGYGAGCTTGGTAATTACCTACCAATGTACATGGTGCCGTCTGTACTCAYCTTATTGGATGAGTGGCCATTAAATGCAAATGGTAAAGTAGACCGMAARCGYTTRTTGGCATTGGCCAWTGAGAATACGCAAGTCTATGTYGCACCAGAAACTGAYATWGARCGTRGYGTTGCTGCAATYTGGGGTGAAGTACTWAAYKTAGATARTATCAGTCGCGATGCYAACTTTTTTGATTTAGGTGGGCATTCCTTACTTGCGACCAAGRTTGTTTCTCGWGTCCGTSAYCGATATAGCGTTGAYTTACCATTGCGCGAATTGTTTAAGGAGCCGACATTAAAAAATATTTCAGCAAGTATTGGTCGTTTGTTAGATGAAGGCTATTTGGTAGCCCCCCCCATTGAGCCTGTTTCTCGAGAATTGACGATCCCACTATCGTTCGCACAGCAACGACTGTGGTTTTTGGCACAGCTGGATACGCAAAATACTGCGTATAATATGGCGGCAGCGTTACGTCTTACTGGAACGCTAGATATTGAGTCTCTGAGAAAAAGCTTCGAAACAATTATCGATCGCCATGAAGTGTTGCGCACATCGTTTGTGGAAACGGATGGAAAAGCTGAACAAATTGTTCGCCAAGTTGATCGCTGGGAATTGCCGGTTGATGATTTATCGGTTGTTAATGGACAAGAATTAACAACCGAAGCAAGAGAAGCCGAAGTGATTCGTCAGGCGAATCACGATAGAGTGCACTTTTTCCCGCTAACGGAATGGCCGTTGATTAGTACCCGTGTTTTGAAATTCGGACAAACTGACCACGTCTTATTGGCCAATATGCATCACATTATTAGTGATGGCTGGTCCATCGCGGTGTTTATTCAAGAGTTATCGAGTTTGTATCAGGCGTACACACAGGGGCTTTCTAACCCACTTGATCCGTTGACGATTCAATACGGAGATTATGCACACTGGCAGCGACAMTGGTTACAAGGAGAAGTATTGGACCGACAGGTCTCCTACTGGACCAAACAGTTGGMYGGYGCACCGGATGTRCTTCGYYTRCCAACAGATCGWCCRAGGCCTCSAGTACARACAATTAATGGCCGCTTAGTRCAYCAYCAAATTAATACAGCACTTGCYGATGACATAAAGGCGTTGGGTTTACGGTTAGAAGCCTCGCCGTTTATGRTTATGCTTGCRGGTTACCAGTTGATGTTGGGCAAATATGCTCAAATGGATGATGTYTGTGTCGGTGTGCCYGTTGCAGGGCGAGAAAGAGAAGARCTAGAGCCGCTTATCGGSTTTTTTGTAAACGCTGTTGTTATTCGCACTCGCTTATCGGGTAATCCTTCCGTRCTTCATTTAATTGAACAAGTGAAACAAACGACACTTGAAGCTTTTGCTCATCAAGATGTGCCWGCAGAGGTAGTACTTGAAGCCCTAGATATTGAGCGACACTTAGATCATGCGCCGCTAGCACAAGTGGGTTTCGCTTTTCAGCATCAAGCAACCGATGTGGCTAGCGAGTTGGCGGGTAATCTACAGGTAGACATTGTAAAAACAGAACAAGCCACCGCTAAATATGACTTAACCCTATACGTCACTGAAACTGACGGTGGGTATACCTGTGACTTAGAATACAATACTGATCTATTTAACCAGCAAACGGTTGAACGGTTGTTGTTGCACTATGATAACGTGCTGACAACAATGCTTAGTAATCCAGAACAAGCAACGCTACACTTGCCTGTAACCGGCAAGGATGAGCTTTTTGATCAATTAGGCTTAGATGAAGAGGTCTACGAATCAGTATTGCCACTTTCGGCAATGCAACGGGATTTATATCTTTCTAGCTTGGCAAATCCAGACACGCTGGAAAATAGCATGGGCTCTCCTATAGAGATTCACCACCGTTTAAATGTGGATCTATGGGTAGAAGAATTTGCTCGATTTGCCAACAGCCAAAGTGTATTGCGGGCTGATGTTGTTATGTCTAATGCTCCGTATTTGGATGTCGCCTATCAATGCATTAGGAAACCTGGTCCGATCTTCTTTGATATCGTTGATTTATCAGAAAATCCACCGAGTGATGATGAACTGAAGGAGATGGTCGAGAAACGCATTCGTCGACCATATTCATTCGATCGAGATAGCCACGATTCGTTGGTTAATTACCATCTGATTAAGTTGGCTGACGAACACTGGGTGTTTGTGTTTGCGATGCATCATATGATGCTGGATGCTGTAGCGGGTATTCAACAGATCTTAACGGTGGTGCCTAACTATGAAAAACGCTTTGAAGATCCGTCTTGCACTGACCTTCAAGTTAAAGAGGATCTTTATCCTGCCTATATTCAGTATGACCAATTAACTACTGACAGTTATGGAATAACACGTTACTGGCGCGACAAATTTAGCAACGTTGAACCCTTGGATTATAACGTCCTTAATCCTGTTGATGAAATTATCCGAAAAGAAATTCCGCTTACTGATGGGCATTGGAGCGCCATTCGAACGTATTGTCGAAAACAGAAAATCACCCCGGCTCTCTATTTTAAATGTGTATTGGCCCTTTTGTTTAAGCACTATTGCCGTGCCGAAAACGATTTTGTAATGAGCGATATTGGTGTCGGTCGCCCCAAAGGCCATGCAGAAGGAATTGGGTGTTATTATCAGATAATCCCATTCTTATGCCAGTCTGATGTATTGCAGCCTAAAGCTACCTTTGTCGAATTATTTAAAGCGGCAAAAGTACAACAAAAAGATCAGAAAAAACAACAGCCGTTATCAATCTTTCAGCAGTCTACATTGGTCCCGAAGGGTCGCCTTGGGGTTATGTTTAACTTCATGAGCTTTTATCAAGAGCTCACTATCCTAGGTAAAGCAGAACCTATTGCTCAGTTTATTCCTGATGTTGAGTCGTTTATTCAATTTGCAGTAAAAGTGAATGGTCCTTCCGTCTACCTGTGCCTCGACTATAATGGAAAAATATTTGAGGATCACGACCTACTAGAACGGTTAGCACAGGTTAGCGAGCAAATCGTTTCTGGAAAAAATGAAATCGATGGCACAGAAGTTGATAAAATTGGTGATGTCAGTTTGGTTTTTGCTAAAGAGCAACAGGAATTAGAGTGTTGGGCTTTGGGAGAGCGCTCACCGGTTAATTCACAGCTCGTACACAGGCATTTTGAACAGCAGGTAGAGTTGTATCCCAATAATATAGCGATAGCGGGTAGTATCTCACTTACGTATACAGAACTGAACGAAAAGGCCAATCAACTCGCACATTACTTACAATCTTTAGGGGTGACAAAGGGAAGTCGAGTGGTGATTTTGTTGGCTCGGAGCCCTGATTGGATTGTCAGCGTGTTGGCAATCATTAAAGCTGGCGGTTGTTATATTCCGCTGGATATAAGTTATCCGGAGGCTCGGATAAAGGATGTGATTACAGATGCTGGTGCGTCGATAACTATTACTGAAACGGCGCAGTTGAAAGGTATCGATATTTCAGATCCTTGTTCATGGGTAACCATTGATACGCTCAATCTATCACAATTTGATAAATCAAATGTTGGGATTGCTAGCTCAGAATTGGATGAGGATGTACCGCTTTATATTATTTATACCTCGGGTTCAACAGGAAAACCCAAAGGTGCAATTGTTACACATCAAAATGAAGAGAATCTTCTATCCTGGTATACCAAAGAATACGACATCGCTGCGGATAGCCGTGTTCTTATTATCAGTAGCCCTGGGTTTGACTTGACCCAAAAGAATCTGTTTTCCCCATTAAGTGTCGGGGGGACTATAGTTCTGCCCGATAGTGATGAATATGACCCTTCGGATATACTGGATACGTTAAGTCGCCAATCGGTGACCCATATTAATTGCGCGCCTAGTGCATTTTACCCATTGATTGAGGA